>JANOEV010000073.1:0-4598 GCA_031413695.1 Burkholderiales bacterium | reverse complement strand
CGGGCAACTTGCCCAGCTCTTCCGCCGAGACGACTTCGATAATCGAATCCGATTCACGTTTTACCGAGACGGATGCCTCGATGCTTCGTCTCAGGCCGGTGACAACAATTGTTTCCACATTTTGTGCACCGGACTTGGCTTCATCCTTTTTGGCGGTGCCTTGCTCTGCCGTAGCTTGCTTCGGCGCTTCTTGTTTGGCCACATCCTTGGTGGCGGGATCGGCCTGTTGAGCATGGGCGCTCACCGCAAAAATTGCCGCTGCGCAAGCTGCCGCCAACGGGCTCAATTTGAAATCGCGATGGCTTGTTAATGCGCCGTTGTTTCGCTTTTTGGATGAATTGCTCATGGACCGTCTCCTCGGGATGATGTAGTAGTTATGTGCCGTTTGAGAACTGTTGCAGCAGCCTTTTTTGCCCAAAAAGATCCAAGGCTTAAATTCTTGAAAGCGCTTTCATTGTGAAACGTGGTTTTTCCATTGTCAAGCGTTTTTTGATCTGGACACCACAACCTGTGGCGTTTTGGTCAAAAGCCTGGGCAAACGTATCGGCAGGGTGAGGCGGGCATCGGTCCACACCGACCCAGAGGAGACCTGCGGAATTGCGTGCCGGCAAGACCGACGGTTGTGCCAAACAGGCAGGCGACCGGTCGGTGGAATCTCGACCTTGATCGAACCATCCGTGTGATGGTCGGGCGCAACAACGAACCCGTACCGAACTAATGTCCGGGTTTGGATTGTGTTGTTGCCAATGGATTGTCGTTAGGGTTTGGCCGCATTATTCGTGCCATGAATGCCCGTTGCGTTCGGCCAATGCGATGGCGGCGCTTGGACCCCAGCTGCCCGCCGCGTACGGCTTGACCTGCTGGTCGGCGCTGCGCCAGCCGTCGATGATGCCGTCGATCCATTGCCAGGCAGCCTCGACTTCGTCACGACGCACAAACAACGCAGAATTATTCTGCAACACATCGAGCAACATGCGCTCGTAGGCGATGCGCCGGCGCGATTGACCGAAGGCGTCGCCGACCGACAGGTTCAGTGGCACCTGGCCGAGTGTCACGTCATTCATGCCTGGCTTTTTATGCATCAGCGTGAGGGTGATCATTTCGTCCGGCTGTAGTTTGATTAACAGTGTATTCGGGGCGAGGGTGGCGCCGATGCCGGCAAAAATATTGTAGGGTGCCGGCTTGAACTGAATCATGATTTCACTGAAACGCTTTTGTAAACGTTTGCCGGTGCGGAGATAAAACGGTACGCCGGCCCATCGCCAGTTGTTCACTTCCACTTTGAGCGCGACAAATGATTCGGTGTCGCTTGGCTGACCGCTGGCGGTGGCAGTGGCGCCGGTCTCGTGCAGATAACCCGGCACGGCCGCACCGCCGCTGTAGCCGGCTGCGTATTGGCCGCGCACCGTGTGCGTGGCAACATCGGCACCGGTTATGGGTCGCAGCGACCATAACACCTTGACCTTTTCATTGCGCACGGCGGATGGCGTGAAACTTGCCGGTGGTTCCATGGCGACCAGGCAAAGCAATTGCAACATATGGCTTTGCACCATATCGCGCAATGCGCCGGTGCTGTCATAAAAACCCCACCGACCGTCGACTCCAACGGTTTCGGCCACCGTGATTTGCACCTGCTCAATGGCATTTGCATTCCATAGCGGTTCAAAAATGGCATTGGCAAACCGAAGCGCCAACAGATTCTGCACCGCCTCTTTGCCGAGGTAATGATCAATACGAAAAACCTGATTTTCGTCGAACGCGGCGCCGATGGCTTCGTTTACCTTCCGTGCTGATTCAGTATTGGTGCCAATCGGCTTTTCGATGGTGATGCGTGACAGTTTATCGACCAGGCCGGCATCGCGCAGCGCCAGACAAATCGGCCCGAATAACTGCGGCCCGGTTGACAGGTAATACATTACACCGCCGGTGCCCGCATCAAGCGCCTGTTTGATCGGGTCAAGGCCGCCAGCCGCCTGAATATCCACGGTGACGTAACGAATACGTTTGGCAAAGCCGGCAAAAAACGTTTCGTCAAACAACGCGGCGTTGGCGGAGTGTTGGATGGCATCGCGCACCTTGGCAACAAATTCCGCATCGGTCAACACCGAGGTGGCGGCGCCGATAAGTTGAAACTGCGCCGGGAGAAGGCCGTCTTTATCAAGGGCATACAACGATGGCCATAACATTCGTTTGGCAAGATCGCCGGTGGCGCCAAACAACACCATGGCACGGCATGCAGGGGCGGGGACTTTTGCGGTCATGTTGGACTTTGATCGTTTATTTGATGTTGCGGAATTTGGAAAGCAACGCGGCTGCTTCGGCACGGCGGCCAATTTCTGCCCAATCTTGTTTGGCAATCAATGCTGTTGGTGACAACCAGGAGCCGCCGACACAGGCGACATTTGACAGGGCAAGGTATGACGGTGCCGACTCGGGATCAATGCCACCCGTTGGGCAAAACAACGCCTGCGGTAATGGTCCGCCGATCGCCTTGAGCATGTCGACGCCACCGGCCTGTTTTGCCGGAAATAACTTCATCGCCGTGAAGCCGGCATCGAGTACCCGCATCACATCCGATGGCGTCATTGTGCCGGGCAGGAAAGCAAAGCCGGATGCCGTCGCCTGCAACAACAGTTCCGGCGTGGTGCCGGGACTCACACCAAACATGGCGCCGGCTGCCTGCGCAGCCTGCATGTCGGCAACGTTGGTGATAGTACCGACGCCGACAATGGCGTCAGGCACGGCGGCGCGGATCGCGCGTACACAATCAAGCGCCGCCGGCGTGCGCATGGTGACTTCCAGCACGCGTATGCCGCCGCCGACCAGTGCCCGGGCCAACGGTACCGCATCGTCAACACGGTCGAGCACGATGACCGGCATCACCGGGCTGACAGCAAGAATCTCACGCACTGACATCATGCTCGTTCTCCAATCATTGCCGTCTCAGAGTGAGGTAGCGGTGATGATTCGACGATGGTACCAAATGTGCCCGCACCTTGTTCGGCCATTAATGCAACCGCGCGTGCCGACTGGAACAGTTCGCGCCCCATGCCAAACTGATTGCGCGAGAGATCGGCGGTGGAAGGCGTACGACCGGCCCATTCTTCCGCATCAACCAAAGCCAACAACGTACCGGCATTGGCATCGAGCCGGATAATATCGCCGTTGCGGACGTTGGCCAATGGCCCGCCCGCCAGGCACTCGGGCGACACATGAATCGCCGCCGGCACCTTGCCTGATGCGCCGGACATTCTGCCGTCGGTGACGAGGGCGACGTGAAAACCCGCATCCTGCAATGATCCAAGTGCCGGGGTCAGCTTATGTAATTCGGGCATACCGTTGGCGCGTGGTCCCTGAAACCGGACCACGGCGACAAAATCGCGTTGTAATTCGCCACGTTTAAAGCTGGCCAACACATCATCTTGATCGTCAAACACCAGCGCCGGTGCTTCGACGATACGATGTTCTGGTTTGACCGCCGACACCTTGATGACGGCGCGGCCGAGATTGCCATGCAGCAAGCGCAGGCCACCGTCTGCGCTGAACGGCGCGGTTGCGGTACGCAGCACCGAATCGTCACCGCTGGTTGCGGGTGCGTCGCGCCAGGCAACCGAATCGCCGTCGAGCATCGGCTCTTGGGTATAACGTGACAGTGATTCGCCGGCAACGGTTTGCACGCCGCCATCCAGCAAACCTGCCGACAACAATTCGCGAATCACAAAGCCCGCACCACCGGCGGCGTGAAAGTGATTCACGTCGGCGCTGCCGTTGGGATAAATGCGTGCCAGCAAGGGCACCACTGCTGATAACTGATCGAAGTCATCCCAATTAATAATGATGCCCGCGGCGCGTGCAATGGCGACCAGGTGAATGGTGTGATTGGTTGAGCCACCCGTTGCCAACAGCCCGACAATGGCATTGATGATGGCGCGCTCATCGACCATTTTGCCAATCGGTGTGTATTCGTTTCCAAGATGGGTAATTGCCGCAACCCGTTTGGTGGCCGCCGCCGTGAGGGCGTCGCGCAACGGCGTGTTTGGCGTGATAAACGCCGCGCCGGGCAGATGCAAACCCATCACTTCCATCAGCAACTGGTTGCTGTTGGCGGTGCCGTAAAAAGTACAGGTGCCGGGGCCGTGATAGGCGCGACTCTCGGCGTCGAGCAACGCCGCGCGATCGAGCTTACCCTCGGCAAATTGCTGGCGGATTTTTGCCTTGTCGTCATTCGATAGCCCGCTGGTCATCGGCCCGGCGGGTACAAAAATCGTCGGCAGGTGGCCGAACTGGAGTGCGCCGATTAACAGCCCGGGTACGATCTTGTCACACACGCCGAGACACAAGACCGCGTCAAATACGTTGTGTGAGAGGGCGATGGCGGTTGCCTGGGCGATCACATCACGCGAAAACAAAGATAGCTCCATACCCGGCTGCCCCTGTGTGACGCCGTCACACATGGCCGGTACACCACCGGCAAACTGCGCGGTTGCGCCGGCCTGTCGTGCCGCTTGTTTAATGATCTCCGGAAAGCGCGCCAGTGGCTGGTGCGCCGACAACATATCGTTGTAGGCCGACACGATGCCGATATTGGGCGCGCGAAT
>JANOEV010000072.1:0-8284 GCA_031413695.1 Burkholderiales bacterium | reverse complement strand
CGCCGGTGATATGCGCCATGCCCTTCACCACGCCGGTCTTGATCAATGCCAGCAATGGCTTGACATAAATTCGTGTCGGCGCGATCAGATCAAGCGCGAGCTGTTTGTTCGCAATATCGTGCAAATCCACGCCGCTGCGTTCGATGATTTTGCGAATGAGTGAGTATCCGTTTGAATGCGCGCCGCTCGATTGCAGTCCAAGCACAACGTCGCCGGCGGCAATGGTTTTTCCGGTGATGATGGCGTCCTTTTCAACCAGCCCGACGGCGAACCCAGCCAGATCGTATTCCCCCGCAGGGTACATCGACGGCATCTCGGCAGTTTCGCCACCGATCAACGCGCACCCGGCCCGCTCACAACCTGTTGCGATGCCCTTGATGACATCCGTGGCGACGGCAACATCAAGTTTGCCGCAGGCAAAATAATCCAGAAAGAAAATCGGCTCGGCGCCCTGCACCAAGATATCGTTGACACTCATCGCCACCAGATCTTCGCCGACCGTGTCGTGTTTGTTTAAATGAAAAGCGAGTTTTAATTTTGTGCCGACGCCGTCGGTCCCCGACACCATCACCGGGTTTTTGTATTGCTTGGAAACCTCGACCAGCGCGCCAAACCCGCCGATGCCACCCATCACCTCCGGCCGCATGGTTCGCTTCGCAAACGGCTTGATGTTTTCGACCAACTGGTCGCCGGCGTCAATATCGACCCCCGCCTGTTTATAGGTGAGTGGCGCGAGTTCGGTATTTGATGGCGGGGCTGATGACATGGCGGGGTTTGAATGGCGTGGGCTGGATTCTGCAATTGCCGGAAAGGCTGGCGGCGTTTTCAGTTACGATGGCGGCTGGACGAACCAAATTTTACCGGATATGACACGTCAAAGCCCTCAACACCCTAAACAAAATACCCCTGAATTCTTGATGCGGATTCGTGCCAAGTCGGCCGCAAAATTGCCGCGCTGGCTTGACTGGCACTTTGCGCTGATTGGTGCCGCCTTGTTGGTGTTTGGCGCATTGATATGGGTTCTGTCGCCGATCCTCGCCCCGTTCCTCGCGGCGGCGATACTTGCCTACATTTTTGCCCCGATGGTTGATAAGCTGGCGTTGCGCGGGGTGCCGCGTATGGTGGGGACGGCCATCGCCGTGTTGCTGATGCTCGTGATTGTCGTTTTGCTATTGCTGATTATTCTGCCGCTGTTTACCAAGGAAATTGCGCAGCTTACCCAGCTGATCCCGAATTTTGTCGAGCAACTCAAGAATAACGTCGTGCCCTGGATCAACGCCAAGCTTGGTACCGCATTGACACTCGACGCGTCGTCGTTTCGCCAATTTATGCAGGAAAATTTAACCGACGCGGGTGGTATTGCGCGGCGCGTGTTTGCAACCGTCGGCTCGGGTGGTTTGGCGGTGTTGGCGGTATTGGTGAATCTGGCGTTGATCCCGGTGGTGCTGTTTTATGTGCTGAGGGACTGGGACATGCTAGTTGGCAATATCGACGCGATGATCCCGCGCCGGTTTCACCCAACCGTGACGGGTATTGCCGGCGAAATCGATGACGTCTTGTCGGAATTTTTGCGCGGGCAGTTGATGGTGATGTTGTTAATGGCGGCATTTTATGTGACCGGTTTGTGGGCGGTCGGACTAAAATTTGCCTTGCCGGTCGGACTCATCACCGGTTTGCTGGTATTTGTGCCGTACCTCGGTGTGGGCCTTGGCTTTGTGCTGGGCACGGTAGCGGCGGTCATGCAGCCCGACGCAACGCTGTTGTCGGTGGGACTGGTTTGGGCGGTGTTTGGGTTCGGCCAGATCATCGAAAGCTTCTTCGTGACGCCTAAATTTGTCGGCGAGCGAATCGGCCTGCATCCGGTTGCCGTGATTCTTGCCTTATTGGCGTTTGGTCAGGTGTTTGGTTTTTTTGGCATCTTGATGGCGTTGCCCGCCAGCGCGGCAATCCTGGTCGGGTTGCGCCATTTGCAGAATCGCTATCAGGATAGCGATGTATTCAAACGCTAGAAATTGACTGTGGGGCGTGGTCAACCGCCCTTCAACATTCTTATCGCTTCTTCTGTACTGCGGCGCATCCGGTTGAAGGCAATGCCAAGCACGCCGATTTCATCCTTACTTTGCGGCTTGAATTCGGGAATGGAAAAATTGCCGATAGAAACCGCGTCAGCCTGCGCGGACATCTCCGCCACCGGCCGCACAATCATCCGGTCCAACATCAGATTCAGTGCAAAAAAGACGGCGAAAAATACCGCGGCCAATGAACTCAAGAACGATGTGAGTGCCAACCGTGCCGTGGCCGTTACAGCGTTGTGATCGATATCAACCAAATAAATACGCATCGGTGATTCGCCCGCGCGGATCAATCTGGCGACGATCAGGCGACTGACACCCGCGGATGGATTGAATACTTCGGCGATTTCCTGACGAACCCCGCCGCGTTCACCCAACAAGCGCTGGGCGACGTCGGCATAAATACCGGTCTGTGGTTCCTTTTCATCAAATACCCGCACCTTCATTTCGATCAGCCGCGATCCCAGCGTGGAGGCAATGCGCGGGTCAAGAGCGGCAATATTCGACACATCAAGAACCGTTGCGGCCGCGCGTTTTGCATCTGCGGTCGCCTGTTGCTGAAGGTAACGGTCGGCGATAACGCCGACCGTTGCAAAGCCGGCTGAAAAAATAATGACCAACACCAAATTAAATTTGAATCGCAAGCCCATGAATCCCCCGTTTATTTTTTTAACAATCTGCCCGCAACGGTATTAGTGACCTGCGCCGCGCGCAATACAAATTTGCATGGCGCTAATGGGGACGCCAGGACGCGTTGCCGGTGCGGACACTCAAGAAAAAACTGTCGCGCTCTTCGGGCGTCCGCAGATGACCCGCCAGCCTGTCATAAAATTCACGGGAATTTTGTGATGCCTTGGCATATCGCGACACGAGCACACTTGCGATCGGCCCGATAATTGGCGCAAGCGCCGCTTCCCCGCGTTGTGCGAGCTCGGGCGTGACCGGTGCGCTGGCGCGATTGCCGTCGGCGGGTTCTTCAACGATGTTTTTTCCGGAATCCGCGGATACGCCGGCATGGCCGTTTGCGGCGAGCATTTCAGTGTAGCCGCTCAAGATGCGTTTGCCGGACTTCATATACATTTCGCGTTTTGCGATATCGTCTATATGACCGGCGATATGCCGCAACAAATCGGTGCTGTTATCACAACTGCGTGAGGCGCGTTTAACGGTTGTAATTGAATACGGCCCCAGAAACGGAAGTAGTGCCCTGGTCAAGTCGGCCAACAATCCCGGCGCAAACGAGGCGGTATTGTCAGCACGTGATGACGGTTCGTTCAGGTCGGGATCCGGAGGCTCATTTACCAATTTATTATTCCCTGAATGCTGATCCATTCATTGATCTGGCAGGCGCTGCAATCGTGCTGAGGAATGTCGCACGTCGAATAGTGCTAAAGCTGAGGCCAGTTTAGCCGACTTTATGCAGCCAATCTATGTGCAATATCACACGGCAGGCAACCGTCGCGCAGTGCCGTTCATTGGCCTAGGCTGGTCCGATACCCTGTTTCCCGCCTGGTGGATTAGCAACTGTTAAATCGAGATGCACCGCAAAATCGAGCATGCGCTGGATTGACCTTCGGGCGAGCCTGCTGGTTTCGGCGTCGATGTTAACTTCGTTAGCGCCGGTTTCGAGAACGTGTGCCAGATTGGCCAATCCATTCATCGCCATCCACGGACAATGCGCACACGATTTGCAGGTTGCGGAATTGCCGGCGGTCGGTGCTTCAATAAATACCTTGCCGGGTGCCGCCGCTTTCATTTTGTGGAAAATACCCTTGTCGGTTGCGACAATAAAAGTCTTTGCATCAAGCGATTGGGCCGCCTTGATGATCTGGGTGGTGGATCCCACCACGTCCGCCAATGCGATAACCGATGCCGGGCTCTCCGGATGAACCAACACCTTGGCGCCCGGATGTCGCTTCTTTAAGTCCGCCAGTTCGGCCGTCTTGAACTCGTCATGCACGATGCACGACGCCTGCCACAGCAGCATATCCGCGCCGGTCTGGCGCTGAATGTAGTCGCCCAGGTGGCGATCCGGTGCCCAGATTATTTTTTTGCCCTGTGCATGCAGATGTTGGACAATCTTTAGTCCGATTGAGGAGGTCACCATCCAGTCGGCGCGTGCCTTTACGGTGGCGCTGGTGTTGGCGTAAACCACCACGGTGCGGTCGGGATGTTGATCACAAAACGCGTTGAATTCTTCCGGCGGACAACCGAGATCGAGCGAGCATTCCGCCTCAAGTTCCGGCATCAACACGCGCTTTTTCGGGTTAAGAATTTTTGCCGTCTCGCCCATAAAGCGCACGCCGCAGACAACAATGGTCTTTGCCGGATGGGTGGAACTAAATCGTGCCATTTCCAACGAATCCGAAACACAGCCGCCGGTTTCCTCGGCGAGATCCTGTAAATCCGGATGCACGTAATAGTGTGCCACCAGCACCGCATCCTGTTGTTTGAGCATTTGCCGGATTCGCGCCTTGAGAGCGACGCGTTCGTCCGGAGATGGTTCATGCAACAACTTGGCCCAAGCCTCACCCGGTGTGATTTTTTGGCGGCGGGGTAAATCAAAATTGATTTTGATTGTGCTTTCAGTCATTGGCGTCATGTCAGGTGACCGTATTGCGTCGATGATATTTTTCCGCTTGCCACCCGCCCGATACCATGACATCACGAATGACCATTACCGCGTCCCAACAATCGACAAACCGCGTGTACAACGGCGTAAAGCCAAAGCGGATCAGGTTGGGTTGCCGAAAATCGCCGACCACACCCCGTTCAATCAGGGCTTGCATGATCGGATAGGCGTGCTCATGTGCAAACGAGAGCTGTGATGCACGTTCGGCACGACTGCGCGGTGCGACACAGGTAAATCCGAACGTGTCGCAATGTTCGTCCATCAGTTGCCAGAATAAATCAGTCAACTTCAGTGACTTGGCGCGCACGTCCACCATGTTGACGCCATGAAAAGTCTCGATGCCACAGCCAAGCGCAACCATCGACAGGATCGATGGCGTGCCGCATTGGAAGCGTGAAATATTTTCAGCAGGCACAAAAGTTGCGACAAATTGAAACGGTGCCTGGTGACCAAACCAGCCGGAAAGTGGCGTCGACAAACGGGTTTGCCAGCCTTTTTCGACGTAAAGATACCCTGGTGCGCCCGGCCCGCCATTGAGATACTTGTAACCGCAGCCGACCGCAAATTCGGCACCATCTGCGTTGAGGTTCAATGGTAACGCGCCCGCGCTGTGGCTGAGGTCCCACACCACATGGGTTCCCGCTTGTTTTGCCGCAGTGTTGATGGTTGCCATGTCATGCAAGTGCCCGGTGCAATAGTCCACCTGGGTTATCAGCGCCACGGCCGTGGTTGCATCGATTGACGACACCAATTCACCGGGTTCAACCAGTCGCAAAACGTAGCGATTGCCGAGCAACGCGTTGATGCCCTCGGCAATGTACAAATCCGTCGGAAAATTGCCACGCTCAGAAAGAATCACATTGCGGGCTTTGTTACGGGCGATGTGTGGCAACGTCAGCACGCCGGCGAGCAGCTTGAAAATATTGACAGAAGTTGAATCGCCGACCAGGACCTCGTCCGGTGCCGCGCCGAGCAACCGCGACAACGCGGCGCCTGTCGTGCGCGGAAGATTCACCCAATCAGCGCTGTTCCAAGAGCCAATCAGCTCGCGCCCCCAATCGTGCAAAATTGTTTTTTCAAGGGTCGCAGCCGTATTGGCCGGCAGGGCACCCAGCGAATTGCCATCCAGGTAAATTACGCCCTCTCGCAGCACAAACCGCGCCCGCAAGTGTGACAACGTATCCGTATGGTCGAACGCGGCACACGTCGCGCGGTCCAAAAGTTGGCGGGGTCCGGTATTCGCGCTGGATTGATGCAGAGTCTGGGAAGTCATGGCTGAATTATCGCAGACCTGCCGCAGGCACAAACCAACGATTCGTTGTATGCGCGGTACGGATTGGGGTTACGTCTGCGGCAATTGGCGAAAACCGCAAAGAATGGGCCAGAAAGCACAGAAAATCAGGGAAATATACGCACGGGAACGATGCGGTAAAATACAGGACTAATTATTGGACGAGAAACGTGTGGTGAATGTGGGCGGCTCAACCGGTTCGATTACGCTGAAGGGAAGCATGGTGGCGATTGTCACCCCGATGTTGCCGGACGGCGCATTGGATTTGCCACGTTTGAAATCGCTGATCAACTGGCATGTGAGTGAGGGAACCGACGGCATTGTCATCGTCGGTACCACCGGTGAATCACCAACCGTTGATTTTACCGAACACGAACAGTTGATCAATGCCGCCGTTGATTATTCAGACGGACGGATTCCGGTGATTGCCGGCACCGGCGCAAATTCGACCAAAGAGGCGATTTTTCTGTCGAAGGTTGCCAAACGCGCCGGCGCGGACTATTCATTGTCGGTCGTTCCCTACTACAACAAACCGACCCAGCAAGGTATGTACCTGCATTATCGCGCTATCGCCGAAGCGTGTGATTTGCCGATGATTCTGTATAACGTCCCCGGCCGTACGGTGGCGGATATCGCCAATGACACCGTGCTTCGCCTGGCGGAAATTGAAAACATCATCGGCATCAAGGATGCGACCGCAAATATGGCGCGCGGCACACATTTGATCAAGCACGCGCCGAAAAATTTTGCGATCTACTCCGGTGAAGACGTCTCCACCCTTGCGTTGTTGTTGCTGGGCGGTCACGGTACCATCTCGGTCACCGCGAACGTGGCGCCGCGCATGATGCGCGACATGTGTGCCGCCGCGCTGGCAGGCCGTCGCGAAGAGGCGATTTTGATCAACAACAGGTTGTTGGGTTTGCACAACGATCTGTTCCTCGAAGCCAACCCGATTCCAGTTAAATGGGCGCTTCAACAAATGGGAAAGATCGCTTCGGGCATCCGATTGCCATTGACCCCGTTTGAAACCAAGTACCACGCCGCGCTGCTTGCCACAATGCGTGACGCCGGAATTCTCGAAAATACCAAGGAAGTCGCATAAATGAAGTTGAACCGCACATTTTTTCTCGTTGCATCTTCCTGTGTCGTTGTCACCGGGTGTAGCTGGCTGAGTCCGGCCGGTCCGGACTACCGGACACAAGGTCAGGCCACCAAAATCCGCTCGCTGGAAGTGCCGCCTGATTTGACCAAGCCGATTGCCGATGACCGGTTCGTTGTGCCGGACAACAAGGCGACAACGTTTTCACAGTACAGCCGGGAGCGCGGCTCGCAACCGCTGGTCTCAACCAACACCGCGGTGCTGCCCAAGTTTGACAATGCGCGTATGGTCCGTGCCGGCGATCAGCGCTGGTTGGTGGTCAAGGCCCCACCTGAAAGGGTCTGGACGGTGCTGAAAGAATTTTGGACGGAAACCGGCTTTTTGCTCAAACGTGAAACGCCGGAGTCCGGCATCATGGAAACGGATTGGGCTGAAAACCGCTCAAAAATTCAGCAAGACTTTATCCGTAACTCGGTCGGACGATTGTTGGACGGGTTGTATTCGAGTGGAGAGCGGGATAAATTTCGTACGCGTATTGAGGCGGGAACAGAGCCGGGCACCACGGAGATTTTTGTGAGTCACCGCGGTTTGGAGGAAGTTTTTACCAATCCCGACAAAAACAGCACCGGTTGGCAGTTTCGCGGCCCGGACAAAGATCTCGAAGCAGAAATGCTCGGGCGCATGATGGTGAAATTTGGTTTCGCCGGCGACAAGGCTGCGGCGGTCGCGGGCGCCACCGGCGCACCAAGCGGCGTGGCGAGTGCAACCTACGATGCGCAAAAAGGCGGATCGTTGAAGGTTGCCGAGCCGTTTGACCGTGCATGGCGCCGTGTCGGTCTGGCACTTGATCGCTCCGGCTTCACGGTTGAAGATCGTGATCGCTCAAAGGGAATGTTCTTTGTCCGATACATCGACCCGGATGCGGACGCACAGTCCAGCCAGAAAAAAGGCTGGATCGATCGCTTGGCATTCTGGCGTTCTGACAAACCCGCTGATCGGCCGCAATTCCGCATCAAGGTTACCGAGCTCGCCGGCGCGTCGCAAGTCGAAGTGCAAACGGCGGAAGGCAAGCTGGATAACACGCCGACGGCCAAACGCATCATGACGCTGCTGTTTGAACAACTTCGCTAGGTGTTCACCAACAGCATGAAAGAGGGCCCGCATTTGCCGGGCTCTTTTTTTATCCCGCA
>JANOEV010000071.1:0-1833 GCA_031413695.1 Burkholderiales bacterium | reverse complement strand
GATGCAGTTGCTCGGCCAGAAGGACAACCAGGTTTTTACGACCGCGCCGCCAAAACCCGGGTCGTCGATGGTGGCGCCAGCGTCCCGGTACACGACAACGACATCTCCGGTGACGTGTCCGAACGTCTCGTCGATCACCTCGGCGGCAACGGTCGACTCGGCATCGGGGTCTTCGAACCCGCCGTCGGAGAGCGACCCGAAGACGCCGGTTCCCCACCCCACTGCGACAGCGACGAAGAGACCGGTCAGAGCGAGCACCGCACGGCGCCGGTGGTACATCAGGTGTCCGAGTCGTTCGAAGAGCATGGCGAGCCCCTTTCGGGCATCGAAGGCGGTACCGTAGTGATGCATCATCACCGTAGTGAACGCCGTTTACAGTTATCGAGGTATACTATGCAAACGGTGTACACTTTTGTCAAGGCCATTCACCAGAGTCATTCACAGATGGATCCGCCAGGACGACATGACCCAGCGAGCAAGGAGCCAACGATGAGCGCCATCGAGGCGGCAGCCCCCGCGGTAGCCCCGACCCGACGCGAGCGGCTCCGGGAGCAGACCCGTGGGGAGATCAAAGCCGCCGCACGGGCGCAACTGGTCGCCAACGGTCCGGCCGGCATCCAGCTCCGGGCCGTCGCCAGGGACGTCGGGCTGACTGCTCCAGCGCTGTACCGCTATTTCCCCAGCCTCGAGGATCTGATCGAGACGGTCACCGTCGACCTGTTCGACGAGCTCTGCGACGCGATGGAGGCGTCGGCCGCAACCGTCAGCGACCCATTTGACCGGATGCTCGAGCTGAGCCGTGGGTTCCGTAGGTGGGCCATGGAGCACCCCCACGAGTTCGGGCTGCTCTTCGCCATCGCTCCGACGGCGCTCGGCCAGCAACCCTCCAATGCCTGCCAGAAGGCCAGCGACCGGTTCGGCAATCTGTTTGCCGGCACCTTCATCGCCATGTGGGACGCGAGTCCCTTCCCCGTCGACGGCGAGGTCGCCGGCGACCTACGCGCCGGCCTCGAGCCGTACTGGACCTGGCTCACCAACAATGTCACACCGGACATGCCCGTCGGTGCCGTCGTTACATTTCTCGAAGGATGGGTGCGCATCTTCGGCTGCGTGGCCATGGAGGCGTTTGGCCACCTGTCCTGGGCCTTGCCCAACGGCGAGCCGATGTTCGAGCAGGTGATGCGCAGCCTCGCCGACCTCGTGCACCGCCCGGACGCGTACCGACCACCGGCTGACTGAACAGAGCCGCCGTCCGGGCACGCTGCGCGTGCTAGGGCGTGATCCCTGTCAAGACCATGACCCGCTCCTCGGTGAAGTCGGTCATCGCATACCCGACGCCTTCGCGTCCGACACCGGACTCCTTCACGCCGCCGTAGGGCATTTGATCAGCGCGATAGCTCGGCACGTCGCCGATGATCACACCGCCAACATGGAGTTCAGCGAAGAAGCGGAAGGCCGTCTGGGTGTCCTTGGTGAACACACCGGTCTGCAGACCGAACCGCGAGTCGTTAACGGCAGCGATAGCGCCGTCGGCACCGTCAACCGGCGCCAGGACGACGACTGGCCCAAAGACCTCCTCGCACCAGACCTTGGCGTCTTCTGGCACGTCGACCAGCACCGCTGGCGAGACCGTAGCGCCATCGCGTACCCCACCGGTGAGCAGCTTGGCGCCACCGTCGACTGCCTCGTCGATCCACGAGACCACCCGCACTGCGGCGTTCTCGTCGACGAGCGGACCAACATCGGTCTCGGCGTCGAGTGACTCACCGGTGACCAGCCTTTCGACCTCGCTCACCACACGTGCCACCATGTCTTCGTAGATCGGTCGGTCCA
>JANOEV010000070.1:0-5302 GCA_031413695.1 Burkholderiales bacterium | reverse complement strand
GGCGCGCTGACCATTGGTATTGCCAATAATCCCGCCGCACCGGTTGTGCAAGAGGCTGAAATCGGTATCACGCTCGATACCGGTGCCGAGGTGATCTCCGGCAGCACCCGTCTCAAAGCCGGTACGGCGCAAAAAATCACGCTCAACACAATCTCCAGCGCGATCATGGTGCGGCTCAACAAGGTCTATGGCAACCTGATGGTGGATGTGAAACCGACCAACGCCAAGCTCATCCGCCGTACCGTGCGCCTGACCATGCTTGCCACCGATTGTGATGAGCCGACTGCACTCAATACACTCATTGCCTGCGGTTATCATGTGAAAGTCGCGGTGGTAGCGATAAAGCACGGCATGTCGGTTGGCGATGCAACCAGCCTGCTCGGCAAGGTCGACGGAAGTGTGCGTGCGGCACTTGCTGCCGTAATGGTCAAATAACGTGTTCGTCAATCGACTGATATTTCAATCGTCGGGACCGCAAAAGGAAATCGCAACATGACAATCCCGGCTGGCGAACTCGTTGCACCTGTTGCGTCCACAGCCGCCAAAACCCCGTGGCGGTGGATCCCGACGCTTTATTTTGGTCAGGGTATCCCCTACGTGGTGGTGATGACGCTTTCGGTCATCATGTACAAGAATCTGAATATTTCCAATACCGACATTGCGCTGTATACAAGCTGGCTTTACCTGCCGTGGGTCATCAAACCGTTATGGTCGCCGCTGGTCGATATGTTTCGCACCAAG
Organism: Burkholderiales bacterium; assembly: GCA_031413695.1. Taxonomy (GTDB): domain Bacteria; phylum Pseudomonadota; class Gammaproteobacteria; order Burkholderiales; family Usitatibacteraceae; genus UKL13-2. The sequence goes on along the minus strand of JANOEV010000070.1, from coordinate 4,561 downwards.
CGGTTTTGGATCGTCACCTTGCAGCTCTTGATCGGCGCGTCGCTGGCATTGGTTGCGCTGACAATTCCGACCACGCATTTTTTCCAGATTACGCTGGCCGTTTTCTGGTTGATGGCGTTCAGTTCTGCCACGCACGATATCGCGGCCGACGGGTTTTATATGCTGGCGCTGAAGCAACATGAACAGGCCGCGTTTGTCGGGGTTCGTTCGACCTTCTACAGAGTGGCGATGATTGCCGGACAGGGCGGCCTTGTTTATCTTGCGGGAACGTTGGCCGAAAACACCGGCAATGTCGTGATGGCATGGTCGATTGTTTTTTGGGTGCTGGCAGCGATGTTCCTTTTGCTGTTTGTCTATCATCGGGTTGTGCTCCCGGTGCCGGCGAGCGATGTGACGGTCAAGGGCAGTGGTAACGTTTACCAAGAGTTCCTGATCACCTTCAAGTCATTTTTTGTCCGCAAGGACATTTGGTTGATACTTGCGTTTTTGTTGACCTTCAGACTCGGTGAGGCGCAGGCGCTCAAGTTGGTTGCACCGTTCTTGCTCGACCCCGCAGCCAAGGGCGGGCTTGGGCTCACGACGTCGGATGTCGGTCTGGTGTACGGGACCATTGGTGTGCTCAGTCTGACCATCGGCGGCATCATCGGCGGGTTCGCCATTTCCCGCGGCGGTTTGCGTAAATGGCTTTGGCCGATGATTTTTGCCGTGCATATTCCAAACATCGCCTTTGTGTTGCTGGCGTATTTCCAGCCGTCATCGACTGTTCTTATTTCAACCGCGATTGCCATCGAACAATTCGGTTACGGTTTTGGTTTTGCCGCGTATTTGTTGTTCATGATCATGGTCGCCGACAACGACGGCAAAGGTGTGCATAAAACCGCACACTATGCAATCTGTACCGGCTTCATGGCGCTTGGCATGATGTTGCCCGGCATGGTTAGCGGCTGGATCCAGACACAGCTGGGGTACCCGCACTTTTTTGTGTGGGTCTGTATATGCACAATCCCGTCGATCATCGTCGCGCTTTTTCTGAAAATTGATCCGGCGTTCGGCAAGAAGGCCGACTGACATGGTGCCGGCTGCAGCGTCATCGCGTTTGGTGTCGTTGGATGCGTTTCGCGGGTTCACCATCGCCAGCATGGTGCTGGTGAACAACCCAGGTGATTGGGGCAACCTCTACCCACAACTTGGTCACGCGGAATGGAACGGCTGGACGTTTACCGATTGGATATTCCCGTTTTTTCTGTTTATTTGCGGCGTGTCGATGACGTTTTCCCTGGCGAACAAGCGTGCTGCCAACCCGGGTGCAATCGAAGACCGTCTGGCGATGATGTTGTTGTTATGGAAACGCGCCGGCATTATTTTTTTGATCGGCCTCGCCCTCAATTTGATTCCCAATTTTAATCCGGAGACCTTGCGCATCCCCGGCGTGTTGCAACGTATTGCGCTGTGTACCATGCTGGCCGCACCGATTGTGTTGTATTTTGATTGGCGCGCGCAGTGCCGCTGGATCACCGGGTTGCTGGTTTTCTATACGGCGGCAATGTTGTTTGTACCGGTGCCGGATGTTGGTGGTGTGGTGACCGCCGGTGCGCTGGAGCCGGGGCGTGACGTGGGCGCGTATATTGATCGGATTTTTCTAACCGGTCATATGTGGGCGAAATCAAAGACGTGGGACCCGGAAGGATTGTTCAGCACCATTCCTGCGCTCACAAGCATGTTGTTTGGTGTCCTGCTTGGTCATTGGTTGGCGGGAAGTATCAGCCGAGCAGAAAAAACGGTGTGGATGATGCTGGCCGGTTTGTTGTGTTTGTGGGTGGGCGCGATGATCGACGCGACGGTGATGCCGATCAACAAAAGCCTGTGGAGCACCTCGTACGCGATTTTTATGACCGGCTGGGGTCTGTTGATTTTTGCGGCGTTCTACTGGTTGATTGACGGTACTGAATCCGCCGGGTTGCGGTCAAGGGCGCAAAAAATCTTTTTGCCGTTCACGATTTACGGCATGAACGCCTTGTTCATCTTTGCCTTCTCCGGATTGATCGCCAAGCTGCTGGGGTTTATCAAGTTCACGCAGGATGACGGCAACATGCTGTCGATGAAGGCGATACTCTATGCGCCCATCAAAGCGCTGCCATGGTCACCCGTTAACCAATCGTTGTTGTTTGCCGTGCTGTTTAATCTGGCAATGTTTGCCATTGCCTGGTTCATGTGGAAGAAAAAATGGTTTATAAAAGTCTAGCGGTGCGCGGGTTGTTGGCGTCGGGGCTGTGTGTATTTGCCGCCTTGCTGGTGTCGTGCGCCGATACCGGCCCCAAACCATCGGTGAATCAAATCGAACCACCAGCCGCACCACGTGAATTCCGCGCGGTTTGGGTGGCGACCGTGGCCAACATCGATTGGCCTAGCAAGCGTGATTTGACCGTTGAGCAACAACAGGCGGAGATCATCGGTATTCTGGATCGTGCCAAACAACTCAATCTCAATGCGATTGTGTTGCAGGTCCGAACCAGTGCCGATGCGTTGTACGAATCAACGCTCGAGCCCTGGTCCGAGTACTTGACCGGCACGCAGGGCGTCGCGCCCCAGCCGTATTACGATCCACTCAAAATGTGGGTGGACGAGGCACACGCACGTGGCTTGGAGTTACACGCGTGGTTCAACCCGTATCGTGCGCGTCACACACAAGCCAAATCGCCGACCGCCAAAACGCATGTGTCAAACACCATGCCGCAGGCGGTGAAATCGTACGGCGGATTTTTGTGGATGGATCCGGGCGAGGCGGCCGCATCCGACCATACGGTTAATGTGATTCTTGATGTGGTGCGTCGCTACAACATCGATGGCGTGCATATCGACGACTATTTTTATCCGTATCCGGTGCCGGCGCCCGGCTCTGACCTGCCACCACCGTCGCCTGACGACACGCCCCAGCCTCGTGCGGAATTACCGTTCCCGGATGAACCCGCCTGGCAATCGTATTTGGCGACGGGTGGAAAATTGAACCGGTCGGATTGGCGTCGTCAAAATGTGAACGGCTTGATTGAGCGCATTCATAACGGCATCAAGCGCGAAAAAACGCTGGTGAAATTTGGCATCAGCCCGTTCGGTCTTGGCAAGCCGGAAAAGCGGCCGGCGGGCATTGCCGGCTTCAGCCAGTACGACAAGCTGTACGCCGACGCCGAACTATGGTTGCAAAAGGGCTGGCTCGATTATTTCACGCCGCAGTTGTACTGGGCGATCGACCAGAAGGCGCAAGCGTACGGTGTTTTGCTTGATTACTGGGCGAAAGAAAACACACTTGGGCGGCACCTGTGGCCGGGGCTTTATACCAGCCGCATCAATGACACCGACAAATCATGGCAGCCGGACGAAATCGTCAATCAAATCACAATGACACGGCAAAAGGGTAACACCGACCCATTGGTGACAGGTCATGTGCATTTCAGCATGGTGGCAATGGCGCAGAATCGCAAGGGGATCAACGATGCGCTCAAGCAAAAGTTATATCAGACGCCGGCGCTGGTGCCGGCATCACCGTGGCTCGATGCAGTTGCGCCACCCGCACCAACCGTGCGGACGACAACGCGCTCGGCAAGTGCAAAGGCGGCAGCCATCGAGGTGCAGCCCGCCAAAGGCGAAGCAGCCGACAAGTTTGCGGTGTGGGTGGCTTACGCCACGGCCATCGGCACAGGCGCCACCGGTGTTGGCGCGCTGCCGAAGTGGACGTTTCAAATTGTGGCGAATACGGCTCATGCCGGCGCGACCTCGGTCCTGCTTCCGCGTCTTGATGCGGACAATGCGGGCATTGTTGCCGTGGTGGTTTCAGCGGTTGACCGCGCCGGCAACGAGAGTGCGCGCGTGCATCTCCCCGCCGCCGATATGTTGAGATTGCAATGACAACCACGCCGTTGGGCTTGGGCCTCGATTCCGGCGGTACCAAAACGCGATGGGCACTGTCGCAGGCGGATGGCACCCTTGTGGCCGAAGGATATGTCGCAGGCCTGACCGCGTTGCAACTCGTCACCACCGATGGTCGCGCGCACATTCAGGCAACCATGCTTGACCTAGCGTCGCAGGTGCTGCCAATCGGCCGGCCACAACGGGTGTGCGCGGGAGTGACAGGTCTGGATTCACGTGATGAAAAACTCTGTACGCACGTCGTGGGGCGCGCGCGGCTCGGCCGCATAACCATTGCCAACTCCGATGCCGGCGCAGGGGCGACTTTTGACACCGCCCTCGACCAGGCACAGCGAGCGATTGAGGAATTGCGCGGCGTGTGAGATCGCTGAACGCTGGCGGTTTACGCTGCCGACAGCGCAGGCAGTTGAGCGTCTACTAACCGGGATGGCCCGTTCCACAGGCTCTCAGTCGGGCGAGTGAAAATGCCAACCCGATTCAGCCGGATCGTTTCTGCGCTTGTCGCGAAGTGTTAATTTAGGTTGCAATGGGCGGCACCACCCGCACGACGCACTGAATGCGTTGTTCCTGCTGCCCGTATCACCGACTCGGCAGTTGCCGATTAGCTCAATATACTGACTGCGCAAGGCGACCACACACA
>JANOEV010000069.1:0-2532 GCA_031413695.1 Burkholderiales bacterium | reverse complement strand
GTCGCAGCGCGACGTCGCTGACCGTTTCTTCACCGATCTTGACGTCCAGAACATCGGTTCCGACGAGGAGTTCGCCAGGCTTCTTCTTGAACGGGTGGAGATCGACGTAACAGGTCGCGCGCGGCCGTTTGTGACTTGCCATCCGGCACACGAACCTTGAGAAACTCGCCGTCGAGTTCCACCGCCGCGCTGGTGGGGATGTTTGCCGCCTTGAGCAGATCGGTCACGCGGCTTTGCAAGCCGGCATCAACTTTGCTGGCGCGCAAGCCGGAGACCTGAACGGCAGGTTCGTCACCAAAAAAATTCGGCGCGGTGTACAGCAAAGCCGTCAAAACTGCGACGATGATAATGGCGTATTTCCATGCGGGATACTTGTTCATTGCTACCTCAGACAATCAGAAACGTGGAACTTCTTCGTGTGACGGGAAGTGATGCAATAGTCACTTCAGCACGTCATTTAACGTGCCCTTCGGCAGCAGCGTTGTCACCGCGCCTTTTTGCACATGGATGATGTGACCGTCGGCAACTTCAAGTCCGATGTAGCCGTCACCGATCTTGGTGATGCGGCCGATGATGCCGATCGCGATTACCTCGTCGCCTTTTTGCAGGCCGTCGATCATGCTTTTCTGCTCTTTCGCCTTTTTCATCTGCGGGCGGATCATGAGGAAATAAAGCAGGATGAACATCAGGAAGATTGGCAACAGGCCGATCAAAGTGTCACCGCCGGTGGCTTGGGCGGTTTGCGCGTAGGCGTTACTAATCATGAAAAACTCTCCAAAGGACAGGGTGGGCCGGTTTTGTCAACGACGACCCATGGTGGGATGTATCCGGCAGCAGACTGCTGCAATACAGTTTGGGGACAAGCGACAGAAATCAACCCGAAATTATAGCGGATTCATCTTGTTTGAGGCTTTCCCGGCGTTCAGGCGTGGCGTCAACCGCCATGCAACACCGATTCCCTGGAAATACCACGGTCAACCGGGCATTCCCGGTCATGCTTTCAGCGGTGCAAACAGCTCAATCAGCGCCCTGCGCCCGGCCGGCGTAAAAGGTACCGCGAAATGAATCAAATCGGCCGGCCTCGATGGCGGCGCGTATCTCGCGCATCAACTGCTGGTAGTAAAACAGGTTGTGGATGGTGTTAAAGCGTGCACCCATAATCTCGTTGGTGCGCTGCAAATGATGCAAATAGGCGCGGGTTGCCGTACGACAGGTGTAACAACCACATGTTTCATCAAGCGGACGAACATCGTCGCGGTGTTTAGCGTTGCGAATTTTGACATCGCCATGGCGGGTGAAAAGCCAGCCGTTTCGCGCGTTGCGGGTCGGCATTACGCAGTCAAACATGTCCATGCCACGCGCAACGGCTTCGACCAAATCCTCCGGCGTTCCAATCCCCATCACATAGCGCGGCTTTTGTTCGGGCAGTTTTGACGCAGTGTGATCAAGTATGCGCAACATATCCTCCTTCGGCTCACCAACCGACAGTCCGCCGATGGCATAGCCGTGGAAATCCATTGCGGCCAGCGCCTCGCGCGACTCGTCGCGCAGGTCCTCATACATCCCGCCCTGGACGATGCCAAACAACGCATTGTGATTTTCCAGCCTGTCAAATTCATCCCGGCAGCGTTTTGCCCAGCGCAATGACAACTGCATCGATCCGGCCGCCTCGTCGCGGGTCGCCGGATAATTTGTGCACTCGTCAAAAATCATCACGACATCGGAATTCAGCACGTGCTGAATACGCATTGACTCTTCAGGCGACAAGAAACACTTGTCGCCATTGACCGGCGACTGAAACGCAACCCCCTCTTCGGTGATTTTGCGCAGGTCTCCCAGACTCCACACCTGAAAGCCGCCTGAATCGGTCAATATGGGTTTGTCCCAGCCCATAAAGCGATGCAGTCCGCCGTGTTTGGCGATGACCTCAACGCCAGGTCGCAACCAGAGGTGAAATGTATTGCCGAGCACAATCTGGGCACCGATCTCAGTCAATTCGAGCGGGCTCATCGCCTTGACCGTGCCGTAGGTTCCCACCGGCATAAAGACCGGCGTTTCTATCGTGCCGTGGGCCAGCGTCAAGCGACCGCGTCGCGCCACACCCTGACTGTTCTGGCTTTGCGCCAGGATTTGAAATTCCAAAGGACCGCCCGAAGAACAAAAAATATGTCAGCGAGCATAACCATAATTCGGAAGATTTGCCACCCGATATCGAATGGACGCCCGTTTTTGCAGGGGAAAACACCGATCAACAACAATTTTGATCGGCGGGAAATCGCCCCCATCACACCAAAAACATCAAAGGTGATTTGAAAAGTAATAGATAGTATTATTCAGACCTATGATCTGCCCTAAGGCGCCTTAATCTGCCTTGATCCGCAAAACCGACATTTGCTCAAATGTCCCTGCAACCGATACACCCCACCGTCGTACACTGACCGGATATGCTGCAAAAAACGAACTCAAAAGATCTGAAGATTGGAATGTTTGTCGCCGATCTGGATCTTGACGTACTCGTTCTGCCCACCCACA
>JANOEV010000068.1:0-7563 GCA_031413695.1 Burkholderiales bacterium | reverse complement strand
CGAGCGTCGTCGAAGAGCGCATGAACTACGACCACGAGCTGATGAACGCCGTGCTGCACGGCCTCAACCTATGGATGCACGAGACCTGGGGCTTCGCGCGCGAGGGGCGCCTGCACGCCGTGCCGTTCCTCACCCTAATGGGGCGCGACAAAATGCACGCTGTTGGCGAAGTTTGTTTTGACTTCGTCACCAAACAGGGGCGGTGTGACCGGGTCAAGCCCGCCCGACAAAATCAAAATCGGTTTGTCGGATTCGACCGGTGAATAAAAATCGGCGGCTACCTTCCCCTTTGGCCACACTTCGCACGCGGTCGAAAATTCGCGGATAAAGCTGTCGCGAAACGGTGCGATTTTTTCAGCAGCCGCACGTGTCGCCGCGTCGATGCGCGGCACATCTTCGGCACAGGTAACGGACATACGCATGCCGATGGCCATTTTGTTTTCCGCCATATCCATGAAACCACCGGACTGTGCATACAGCGGCGCAAAATTATTCAGACCGGCCTGCTTCAATGATTCCGGCAACATCGCCACCATCTGCGGAACGTAGAGCGATGTGAACACCATCATTGCCAGATTGTCGCGCGAGAGTGTGATTTCGCGGGCAATGCCGGTGAGCGGGTCGGCGACGCTTGCTTTTTGCGGCGTTTTGTCCAAACGCGCCAACAGTGCCGCAAAATCTGCACGCATTTTTGGGTAAGACTTATTGCACGACGTCGACTTCTCGCAGGCCACAAAGGCAGACTCGAGCGCCGCAGCGGCGTCGCGCGCGAACGTTGCCGGCAGTGCCAGCGAGGTCGATGCCACGCTGTCGATGACCATCGAGCGCACCTGTACGGGATATCGACGCAGGTATTCCTGGGCCGAGCGGGTGCCGTAAGAAGCGCCCCACAGGTTGATCTTGTCATAGCCAAGCGCGGCGCGAACCTCGTCATAGTCCGCCATCGCGGTCGTGGTGCCGTATTGGGTCAAATCCGCTTTTTTGGATAATTCGTCGCGACACTCGCCATAGAGTTTCAAGGTCATCGCGCGACGTGTGGCCGGATTGGCCAATTCCGGTGTATCGTCGGTCGGGAATTTGCAGGTCAACAAGTTCGACTTACCGGTGCCGCGCTGATCAATAAAAACAAGATCGCGTTTGGTATTGAGTCCGCCGAGAATAACTTGTGCTGCGGGCATCACATCTGATGCCGCCTGCCCGGGGCCGCCGGCAAAAAAGAAAATGGGGTCTGGCTCCTTGATACGCGCCGAGGCCGGCATGACGACAATATTCAACGCAATTTTGCGGCCCGCCTTTGTCTCGCGATTTTCGATCACCTCGAGCGTGCCACATTTCACGGCATTCTCAATGCCGGGAACACGGCAATCCTTGAGTGCCAAGGTCGGCACGGCCTTTGCGGCATTTTCGGCTGTGCAACCGCCCGCCAAAACGAAGACCGCTGCGGATATGACGGAAAAAACAACGTTTGTTTTCATAATGGTGTCGGATTTGAACATGCTGCGCACTTTAGCCGATACGCTTGTTGCGCGACAACCCATTTTGATGAAACCCTCTAATCACGCGACGAAAGCCGGCAAATGCAGCCTGTAAGCCACCTATAATCGCGCCGATGAGCAATCAGTCTGCGCCACCCGCTTTTCCAAAGCTTGACCCGGCTACACCCGCGTTTTGGGATGTACGATTCAGTGCGAATTTCACGCCTTGGGATCGCGGCGGACCACCGGCCGATTTTCTGACGTTTGTGCGACAAACGCCGCTCTGCAAAACATTGATTCCCGGTTGCGGCAACGCGTACGAGGTCGGACAATTGCTCAAGTGCGGCTGGGATGTCACGGCGATCGATTTTTCACCTGTCGCCGTTGCGCGGGCCAAACAATTGCTTGAATCCATCGGGCTGCCGGGCGGCGCTGTCATCGAGGCGGATTTTTTTGCGCCGCGATGGCAGGCAAGCCCCTTTGATGTTGTTTACGAATGCGCTTTTTTATGCGCCTTGCCGTTGGCCTTGCGTGCTGACTGGGCGGCACAAATCGCACGGGTAACGGCGACAGGTGGCGCGCTCGCCGGCTATTTTTTTATCAATGAAGACACAAAGGGCCCGCCGTTTGGCATCACCAAAGACGCCCTCCATGCCCTGCTGTCACCCCATTTTGATTTGATTGAAAGCCGGATTCCGGGCGATTCAATCGCCGTATTTCAGGGTAAGGAACGCTGGATGGTGTGGCGGCGCCGGTAACCCGGACCTTTGTGACACGAATCAATTGCCGTTGCTAACGGATTTTTCGGCGCGTCGCTGGCTGATCTCGGTCGGAATATTGGTCACGATAATTGCGGCTCGCCCGGCTTTTTTGCCGGTGTCCCCATCAATATCAATAGGCGTCACATAAAGCCGCGCGGCGATGGGGCCCCCGTCGTTGGTGCGCACAAACACATCCAATGCGCCGGGCTGTTTGAGATTGAGGGTGGTGTCAAAAAATGTGGTCCAGCTAGCGTTTGGCTCGACTGGCGACACCATGCTATTCAGGGTCGTTTCGGCCAGTTCACTATGACGGTAACCAAAGGCGCGTTCGGCGGCGGCATTCCATTCAATGATCTGACCGCGCTGGTCGCACTCAATGACCGGCAGCAACGTGGATTCCATATGACAGGCCAGGGTTTCGGCGCGCCGCTTTGCCTCAACCTGTGCGCGCTTGACGACCATTGTGCGGTGTTCAAGTTTCTGCAGATCCGCGCCGAGTGAAGTGGTGTTTTCCGCCGCCTCAAGGCGGTGTTGCTCATTTTCCATTTCGGACGAAAGCCGCGCGCGGATGATTTCGTACTGCAACTCGGCCATATAGATAATTGAACCCATCATCAGCATCGAAATGCTTCCGGCGATCCAGTTGCCATCGGCGCGCACAAAAAACACGTAGATTGCCGCCGGAAATGCCGCCGGGAACGCGAGTGCGGCGTGCGCGAATCGCACCGGCGAATACGGCACCACCGATCCACCGACAAATCCCATAATGGCGATCAGTGAAAACAGCGCACGGAAAATCGGGTCGGCAACGTATAACCAGGTGCCAAGCAGACCCCACTGAATACCGGCGAGGAAATTCCCCAGAATCAACAGGCGCGCCCATTTATCGGGGTCATTGATCACGCCCTCATTCGTATAATGCCAAATCACAGTGGCGCGGAAGACCAGTACGCCGACCGCAAATGCCAGCCACGCCGTACCGCGCCCGCCGTCGCCAGTCGAATACAACATCAGGAATGTCAATACCGTCCCGAGCAGCGACAACGCCATCGAGGTTGGCATGGCTTGGTAAATCTCGGCCGTCTGCCGGCGCTTTAGCTCGAGCGCAAACCCCGCCGACATCTTGGGCGGCGCATCGTGCCGGTCACGGCCATTGTTGTTGCGGGGGTCCTGTTGAGAATTCCCCGTGCGCCGGGCAAATCCTGCTGTGACGTTATCGGTCATGTAATTGTTCTTTATGAACTTTTGTTAAGCCCAATAAGTTACACGCGATTAAATCCACAAACTGTGAAGCAGTTCACAATTTGCGTGTTTTGCAACGATTCTTGCCAAAACTACCGCAATCGCGGTATGACCGGCGGCCGGACATCGTAACCAGTGCTGCCGCGTTTCCGTCAAAACGGCAAGACCGCAGCGGCGAATTCCGTTGATTACAGCGGGCAAATTTGCGCGAAAAAAAACGCGACACGGTGGTCGCGGTTTTTTATGCCAGGTTGGGCAATTCTTTCACTACTCGCCAAACATGCGCTGCTTGAGTTCCCGGCGCTCCTGCGCCTCAATGGTCAGGGTCGCCGTCGGCCTTGCCAATAGACGCGGTACGCCGATTGGGTCGCCGGTTTCTTCGCAGTAACCGTATGAGCCGTCCTCGATGCGCAGCAATGCCGACTCGACTTTTTTCAACAACTTGCGTTCACGATCACGCGCGCGCAGCTCAAGCGCGTGCTCTTCTTCGAGCGTGGCCCGGTCAGCCGGGTCCGGCACAATCGACAGCTCGCGCAAATGCTCGGTGGTCTGGCCGGCGTTATCGCGAAGTTGGGCTTGCAATTCGGTCAAACGCTGTTTGAAAAAGGCCAGCTGTGCCTTTGACATGTAATCGTTTTTTGATTGCTTGAGTATTTCCGCCTCGGACAATAATCCACCAACACGTTTGGTATTCGGATTAAACGGCAATACATTGGATGTCACGGCTTTTGCGGTCAACGACTTCGGCAGCGGGCGGGTGGGCGCATGCACTGACACCAGTGGCGCCATGGGCGGCGCCGCCGCCACCGAGCCACGTCCGGTCTTGCCCGGCACGATCGCAATCGACGCCGCCATTGGCGCAATCGAGCCCTTTGCGCCCTTCACGTTTTGCGTCACAACCTCAACCTTCTCGACCTTGCCGAGCTTGGCGATTTTGCCGGGCTTCTGATTTTTGTCCGCCTTTGCCGCATCGATTTTCGTTTTGACGGGCGCGAGGGGCGCGGGCTTCGCTTTGGGTGTCACCTTTTCCGTAACTTTGCGGGCTTTGGCGACCGGGGCTTTAACCGCCTTGACGGCTTTCGGCGTGGATTTCGACGACTTTGCTTTGGCCACAACTTTTAATTTTTTCGCAACTGGCTTTGCGGGTTTCTTGACTTTTGACACGACAACTTTCTTCACGACTCTTTTCGCGATTTTCTGGGAAGGTTTTTTCTTTGCAACTTTTACAATCTTTTTTACCGCTTTGACGATCTTTTTTGCGACCTTGGCACTTTTGGCTTTGACAACCTTTTTTGCACCCGCCTTCGCGGCCACTTTCTTTACCACCTTGGTCGCCTTGACAACTTTAGCGCTGCCTTTTTTAGGTACTTTTGCGGCTGATTTGGTTTTTTTAGCAGTGGCCAACGTTTTCTCCTCGCACATTTCGATGGTCAATTTGAAAGGCAATTGGCCCACCGGCATGTGCACAACTTCGATCGAATACGGCAAAAAGGCGCGGTTGATACAGACGACAATCAGCCGTCCTTATTTTTGAAAACGCGTAAGTCTACTGAAAGCAGCCCGCAAACACAATCTACATCTTTGTGACGGTCCGTGCGGATATTCACCCCACGGAAATGCCGCGCTGACGAATTTACAACAGAAAACGCCCGCCATGAAAAACCTTTCAGGCGGGCGTGTTCGGTTTGCGACGACGAATAAAACCCGCCGGTAGGATGACTTATGCTGACCGGTTTTCAGCGTCAGGTTCGTTTTTCGGGCGGGTGAACCAGCTCATCAATACCGCTGTCAGCAAAATCGCGGCGACAATTCCAAGTGATACAAACACCGGAATCTTGAACCAATCAACAATCAACATTTTGATGCCGACAAAAATCAATACCAGCGCCAGCCCGTATGAAAGCAGATGGAAGCGACCGGCCAGATCCGCCAGCAGAAAATACAACGCGCGCAGGCCGAGGATGGCAAAAATATTCGACGTCATGACAATAAACGGGTCTGAGGTAATCGCAAACACGGCCGGAATCGAGTCAACCGCAAACACGATGTCGGTGATGCCAATCATGACAATCACCACGAACAGCGGCGTGAAAAATTTCACGCCATCCTTCATCACCGTAAATTGTTCACCGTGAAAATCGGTGGTGAGATTAAAACGGCGGCGAATAAATTTCAGCAGCGGGTTTTGATTCAGGTCCGGCTTCGCATCGGCAAATATCAGCATCTTGACACCGGTCACCAGCAAGAATGCGCCAAACACATACAACACCCAGTGAAATTTGGAGATCAACCATGCGCCGATCAAAATCATGATCACGCGCAGCACAATCGCGCCAATCACACCGAGGACCAGTGCACGTCGCTGGAATTCAGCGGGCACGGCAAAAAAGGTGAAGATCATCAGGAAAACAAAAATGTTGTCCACCGACAGCGATTTTTCAATCAAATAGCCGGTCAGAAACTCGGTTGTCTTCAGGTTTGCAAAATCGCGGCTATAACTGCCGTCCAGATAGACCCAAAGCAACCCGGCGAATACAAACGACAAAGAAATCCAGATGACCGACCATATCGCCGCTTCGGTCGTCGTGACCTTTTGGCCCTTCTTCTTGTCCAGTACCACCAGGTCTACCACCAGTGCCACGAGCACAAAAATTGCAAACCCCGTCCACATGTACGCATTGCCAATTGTTTCAAACATGATGCCTCCCAAAAAGTTTATGAATAGCCAGAACAAGTGCCGCGTACGTTTAGCAGGGCAAAGCGACTCGGCATAACCCGTTGGGGTGCTGATGGGATGCCTTTGCCGCGATTGTCTGCCAACAACAACGCGCAAAGGTCTTGCCTGCGATTTAAGCGTTTCCGGGCTTTACGCCGGCATCCACCCAATCGCTGACCGCACCGGAAACAGATTGTTTCGTATTGACGATGCGGAGAATCCTTTTAGCCGCGAGGCTAATCAGACAGGCTACTCCCCTTTGGAAAGTTACTTCAGTTGCGTGATTTAATGAATTGGTGCGGTTGCCAATGCCACCGCATTGCTTCACTTTCTCACGAGACCGGCAGCATTATGCCTTATATCAGCGGCGTTTGTCTGCGGCATTTGCGGGAAGCGCATAAATAAATTCAATTGATACAAAGCGTTAACCATTTTCTTGCGCAGTCTGCCTGTGAGTTGATCGCGGCACATTATCCGGCATCGGCAACAAGCCTCGGCGCTACCAACGGTGCATTTTGTCACCTAAACAAGAATGATTCTTGTTAAAATTTGACGACACGTCAGGCAGACCCTGGGAATCCCAAATCGGGCGGGCGAGATTGCTGATGAAATCCCGCGGTTGAAGAATCTGCATCTGGCACGTCAGCCGACAAAAATGGTTAAAAAATCCGGATTAGGCGCACTTGCCGCCACAATTGCGTTGGTATTTTCCATCCCCGTGCTGGCGGTGATGTGGGGCGTCTTCCAAACCGATAACGGCGCGTGGGAACATATTCGCGCGACCACGCTGCATGCTTTGATGGCCAATTCGCTTCAACTTGTTTTATTGGTCGCGCTGGGCACCGCGGTCATCGGCACATTTACGGCATGGCTGACGACACGTTTTGATTGGTCTGGCCGCCGCACGCTTGAGTGGTTGCTGGTACTGCCGCTGGCGATGCCCGCCTACGTGATGGCATATGCGTATACCGATTTGCTGCAATATGCCGGGCCTGTGCAAAGCGTGCTGCGCGACGTTTTTGGCTGGCAGGCAAAGCAGGATTATTGGTTTTTCGAGATCCGCTCTCTGTACGGCGCGGCCGGTATGCTGACGCTGGCGCTCTACCCCTACGTTTACCTGCTGGCAAGAGTCGCGTTTTTGGATCAGTCACCATCACTATTGGAGGCCGGTCGCACATTTGGTTATGGCCGATGGCAACTGTTTTGGCGCGTGTCGCTTCCTCTGGCGCGACCGGCCATTGTTGCCGGCATGGCGCTGGCGATGATGGAGACACTCGCCGATTACGGTACGGTGTCGTACTTTGGCGTCAACACGTTTACGACCGGGATTTTTTCGGCCTGGTTTGCCCAGTCTGACCGGGTCGCCGCC
>JANOEV010000067.1:0-4962 GCA_031413695.1 Burkholderiales bacterium | reverse complement strand
TATCTCTCTGGAAACAAGGAAGAAAGACAGAGACTAGTAACTAACCCATTGCATCAGCTTAATATATGCAATGGGAAGATTCAATAAAACACCTTACCCGCTCTGCACTGTCAATCCGACAACAGAGCTTCCTTTTACCCGCCACAAGTGGGTGATTCAGGATGTCAGGGTGAAGAGGAATAAAGAGGCTGTTCCAGTTACCTTCTATCATATCAAGTGTTCTCGTTGCGGCATTAACGATCCTAATCCTCCAACACATTAAGGAGCCTAATGGCTAAGACTGTTACCCATTGTTCCTCCTGTTCGGCTGTTCGACAAGCCAAGAACCAGGAGCCGCAGGTTTTTTCGATTATAGGTCAGACAGAGAAGAAGAAGTTAAATGTGTATTGGTGCCAAACCTGCGACGGAGAGAGGAAGGATGCCTAATATGACCTACCAGAGAATTGAGGTAGATCCCGAGAAGTGGCCAGCGGGATATTTCCAGTCAAGCCGCCATTGCCCATTGTGCCACATTAGATGGCCGAATGAAGGAGAATGGTTCGATCATTGTCCTAAATGTGAAGCTCCAACGGAATCCAAATCTACAAAAGCTCCAACTGTAAGATGGCCCGACGCAGTAAACTCACTACTAAAGGCAAATTTCGACAAGTTCTATGAAGAATGGGATTCTCAGGAAGAGGAAGAGTAGTTGACGATACCCCTAATCCTGTGGTATAATGTATGAAACAAGTTAGGAGAATGTAATGGCAAAGGGAACAAACATTCAGGCACAACCAGACGGAATGCCGCAAGGTAGGCATATCACTTACTCCAAGAGCAGCAAGGCAGGAGATAAGGGTACCTGCATGTGCGGTGGATGCCATCCGAATGCACAGGCAGCGAAAGACAAGACCATTTATGCTAACAAGCGCAGCTAATGAACGAAAGCAAGGTATGGCGTTATCAATTAGCGCTTACTAGCATAATGACCGAGACAGAGAGGAAGATAGACGAACTCTTCTCTTACAGGCATGATTACCCGGTATGGCCACCGGGTAATTTGCCGTTGGATACCTTTGAACGTACAATGTATGATCCTGCCAGGACAACCTACTACGATTTCATCCGTTATATGGTTAACCAGTTGCGTTCTCTCCGTGAATTGTCAAAGCTCTAACACTTTAAATTAGTCTGCCACGCCGCTTAAATAGTTGGATATATGTATTCAACTGAGAGGTAAGAAGTGGCTGGACAGACAAGACGATCTGGTGACAAAAACGCATTATGGGATAACGCCGTTACTGGCGCTGGTGGATTTTCCAATCCGGTAGAAGTTGCTAGAGGCGCAGAAGCTCTAGCCATCTACATCACTGTAAGCGGTGCAACGACTGTTAAGCTACAAGCCGCACATTCAAACGATGTAACAGCAGAAGGTGTATCTCCTGATGCCCCTGATACCGTTTGGCATGATGTCGTTTACACTAACGTTGCCTGCTCAAATGTTTTTTCTGGTGCTGGATCAGTGGCGTTGATTATCCCTGATTTCGTTCCGGGTTGGATCAGACTATCATCTTCTGCCAGTGTAACCGCTACGGCGGGTTATGAAACCACAGGCGGATAACACTTTAACTTTAAGTATTACTCCCGATTAATCTACGACAGAACTTCAAAAGGTGAAAATAAATGGCAACTTGGGCATTAACAGCACAGTACGTTACAGGAGCGGCAACCGCTACTGTCGGCGCGACTGACCGAATCTGGTGGAACGGTGCAGCCTTCGGTACTAACGTAGTCGTTGGTGCCTATCAGGACACTACCCACCTTAGCAACAACGCAGACGCTCATACCGCGTCTTGTACTACGAACTCCCACATTATGAACACCAAGTACCTAACGGGTACAACGGTGAGCATTAACGGCGCAGGTTCAACTACGCTAGCAGCAACCACAGTTCCGACTACCGCTCAGTGTGGTCTTAAGTGGAACTTCACAGACGGTGCTTCTGTTACTACAAGTAACGGCATCTTCTACGCATATGATGGTACCACAGACTCTACAGCAATGGTAGGAGTAACCTTCCAGGCAGGAGAGGGTGGAGCAGGCGGAACGACTACTTGGGTAGCCGCTAACGGATCAGGTGCAGCGCTAGCTCTACAGGATAACACGACAAGCACAACACACGATTTCTTCCTCTTCACGTCAATTAGCCCGACTTCAACTGGTGCTAAGACTGGTAAGATCAAGATTTCAATCACCTACGTTTAGTAGGATCGGAGTTAAAAATGGCAGAACTAGTAGCCCCAGGCTCATACACAGTCGAAGAGGTTTTCGCTCTTGTGGACTTTGATGTTACAGTAGCCGCAGCAGTAGATTACAATGATCGTGGATGGGACGCACGAAGAGTAACAGTTGGAGGACTATCCTTTGACGACCTAGATCGCAGGATTAAGGTTCAGCCCGGTGCAGATCCCGTTGAAATCGAAGTAGATGGAGTTACAGTAGCAACTCTTGACGTTGTAGAAGCTTAAAACAAACATAAAGGAGGCACGGATTATGTCCGACGCCGCAGAAGATGTAAAGTGGGTTGCTACGTTAAGCGACGGCACCACAGCAGCAGAGCATACAGGTAATTGGACGTTGGTTCCGGGTGAAAGAAAGCCTTGGATCCGTCTTTGCAAGTATGCAGCACAGAATGGTCTTACGATCACATCTTTGCGCCTGAACTTTAGGGGGCGAACGATTCACTTGCCAAGATCGAACTTTGATCGGTTCGATATGAATGCAACGAGTCGTTCGCCCCTTTACTATTCTCTAGCATATCATGTTGAGCTTGATATGACCGATGGGGATCTAGATGCACAGACTCGTTTCATTGACATTGCAGCACATTATGCTGACGATTTCGCCGTGCATTACATTCAGGATACCACAGATGGCAACAACAGTTGGGTAGTAGTCACACAAGGTCAGGGTAGGAACGGAACAAGCCCGGACATTAGGTGGACGAAGCCCAATGAAAAATCTAGTAGCGAATAAGCTACCTAACAATGACAGAACTAGAGATGCCGCGTAAGCGGTATTTCTGCATGGAGGAATAAAATGGCAATGTACTCAGTATCAGGGAGATCAACAGCAGCAGCAACCAGCACTTTGCCTGCATTCTCTCTTTATGGTGGGGCTTCAGGAGCAGGAAAGATCCGTGAAATTGGAATTTTCAATACCACTGTAACTGCTTTCGCTCTATCATTACAACGATTCACAGCAGCAGGGACACAGGGAACCGCATTAACCGAGATTGGGTGGGAACCTGATACCGGGGCTTCACTCTGTCAGGGATTTAACTCCCACTCTGTAACACCAACAATTACAGCAGGTTTGTTTAGACAAGCCACTGTTGGTGCAGCAGCAGGAGCAGGAGTAATCTGGACATTCGGTGGAACAGGATTGGTATTGAAGCTAGGAACGGGCAACGGGTATGGAGTTCTTTGTCCAACTGGTACAGGCCAGATCGTAGACTTCTATATTGATTGGGAAGAATAGGTTATGGCATCAACTGGTTTTACCTTTGCCGGAACTGGTGCAAATATTGCGGGTGCTAATACAGATTGGGTAAATCCAGGGAATATTGTCTCAGACAACGCGACCAACGCTACCCTAGCTCTTGGTTCTTTTAATGCTAGCGATTCCCTCGCTGCAACTAACTTTGGCTTTAGCCTTCCTACCAACGTAACTATTAATGGAGTTGAAGCACGATATGATTGGGACGAGGATGGTACAGACGATGTAACTACTGTTAACCTTACTAAAGATGGGTCTACCGCTGTAGGTGGTGGTAAGTCTCTGAATTCAGCGTTTGGGCCAGGTTTTAGAATTGAGACTATTGGAGGAGCTTCTGATATGTGGGGCACTACCCTTACTAAAGCAGAAGTGGAAGCAAGTACCTTTGGCGTAATGCTAAGTATTACAGAAGGAGATGGAGTAGCTTCTAACTTTGCGGTTGATTATGTCCAGATTAATATTCATTACACCGAACTTGTTACTTACTCTAACGCTCCCGAAACAATTAGGATAGTCTCATCAGGAGCGAGATTTAGGTAATGGCATTTCCTGTAATCCCTACAGTTGGTGCTGGACGTGTACTTACTAACGTACAAGCTAACACTACAGCCACTCGTACATTTCCCTCGTTAACCGGGTTAACGAAGAACGCTGGTGATTTGCTCATCGCTATTTGTGTTGCGTACCAGACGAGTACAGGTACGAATGCAGCCTTTTCAGGGTGGACTGGCTCATTCACTGAGTTTCACGATTCAGCTACATCTACAACCATGGCTGTTGGGATGGCTTATAAGTTTAGTACAGGGTCAGAGACAGGGACAATTGCAGTAACACAAGCGGCTACTATCACAGGCGAAGCCGCTATGATACTGTTATCTATCCAAGACGCACACGCTTCTACTGTACCTGAAGCTGGTAGCCGTGCTTCAGGTACAGGTGCGGCTAATCCCGCATCGTTTGATCCAGCAGGTTGGGGGACAGAAGATACATTGTGGATTGCGGTTGCAGGGAGTGGAGAAACAGCTACCGGGGGTTCATATACAGGATTAGCATCCGCCCCAACCAACTACAGTAACTATGCAGACACGGGCATTAGCACGGATGCAGTAGGTGGAGTTGAGGCAGCAGTAGCCTTTAGACAACTTAATGCTGCATCTGTAGATGTTGGAACGTTCACAGGAGATACGTCCAACGCTAGAGACGCAGTAGTTGTCGTTGCTGTGCGGCCTTACATTATTACTGATGAGGAGATGGTTCGTAGACTAGGTATGCATATAACTATGCCTCCTAACTTATCTCCTCTTCGATCAGTGTTACAATTGAACTAGGGCCATGAATTATGGCCAGATATCCAGCACCCTCATTTAATCGACAGCCCAGGTTTAAAGGCCCGGTAATTATTGGTGGACTTGAACCCTTTGAGGG
>JANOEV010000066.1:0-3714 GCA_031413695.1 Burkholderiales bacterium | reverse complement strand
GAAATCGCCGGCAACAAGACGGTGCATTTCACCTGCGCCGATAGTGAAGAGGATATTGGTAACCTCGATTACATGCGTGACGTCGCCGCACAGGCGGGTGTCACCCAGAAATTTATCGATATTGCCCACATCGGTTGGGATGCGATTGGCATACGATTTGTTGATGACGAAAATAACCACATCGAAACGCTGTTCAAACTTTACCCTTGGGAATGGATGGTGCGCGAGGCGTTTGGCGGTAATTTGCTGACGAGTGATACCAGGATAATCGAGCCTGCGTGGAAAATGCTGCTGTCAAATAAGGCGATTTTGCCGATCCTCTGGCAATTGTTTCCGGACCACCCGAATCTTCTGCCCGCCTATTTTGAGCCGCAAAAATTCACCAGCGACTTCGTCAAAAAGCCGCTGCTTTCGCGTGAAGGCGCCAACATCGGTATCTTCGCCAAGTCAGGCGAGATTCACACGCCGGGCGAATACGGTGAGGAAGGATTCATCTATCAGGGTTATCATCCGGTGCCGAACTTTGCGGCCAATGGCGAGGATAACTATATGGTGGTCGGCAGCTGGATTGTGGGCGATGAAGCCGCCGGCATTGGCATTCGCGAAGACGAATCACCGATCACCAAAAACACCAGTCGTTTTTTACCGCACTATTTTGTTTGATTGAACACACAAACCCGGGAGAAATATCATGGCGAAATATGAACTGCTGCAATCGTTTTCCGGCTTTGACGAATTTCTGATCTATCTGGCCATCGCCGGGGTGCTGCTGGCGGTGTTTATCGCCATCTATGTGCGCATCACACCGTACCACGAAATCGCGTTGATCCGGGACGGCAACATGGCCGCGGCGTTCAGTTTGTCCGGCACCATTATCGGCATGGTGTTGCCGCTGTCATCGGCCATTCGCAGCAGTGTTAATTTGATTGATCTGGCCGTGTGGGCGACCATCGCGCTGGCGGTGCAATTGATCGTATTTGTCATCGCCCGCATCGCGCTGCCGAATATTGCACAGGATATTCCCGCCGGCAAACAAGCCAGCGGTATTTTTCTGGGTGCGATTTCGATTGCCGCCGGAATGCTGAACGCCGCAGCGATGAGTTACTAGTAATGCATCCGCACCCAGCGTTTCCACTCTTCAAATAACGCCGGGTGGCGCGCGGCGATAACCGATTGCTCCCACATGGCATCGGGATCATTGGTGCGCCAATAATCGTCGTGGTGCAGCGTGGCAATACGGCCGCCGGCTTCTTCCAAAATTAACGCGCCCGCGGCATAGTCCCACGGCCGCTCCCCGGCGTGTAAAAACACATCGGTGCGCGCCGCAGCGAGGTGACACCACTGCAAGACAGAGGCGCCACTCAAGGTTGTCTTGCGGCAGGGTGGGTGGGCACGCAGCGCGGATTGAAGCCGTCCGAGCCGTTTGAATCGACCGATTTCCAGGTGTGCCTCGGCAAGATGGACGGCAGGGTGTAGTTTCATCCGCCGGTTGTCTGTCTTGCCGGCGACGTACGCGCCGCCGTGCTGGGTGGCATGAAACAGTTCATTGGCATTCGGGTCAAACACCAGCCCGAACACACTTCGCCTGCGGTGCATGAGTGCGACCGAGATACCGAAATACTTCTTGCCGGCGGTGAAATTGGCGGTGCCGTCCAGCGGGTCAACACACCACAACCAGTCAGCGTGGCGCCATAAATCTTGTTGAATGTCGGCGGGCATTTCTTCGCCCAACACCGGGCAATCAACAATGGCGGGCAGCGCCAGCGTCAGCGCAGCCTCAACCGCGCGGTCGGCCTCGGTCACCACGGTGCCATCGTGCTTGCGTTCCACCGCCACGCGGCGAAAGCGCGGCATTAACTCGGCCGCCGAAATGTGCCGGACGGCGAGTGCGACCGGCTCGGTTATGCCCGCCAACACCGCTGCCAGCGCGGACGGGTCGGCGGCGGCATTTTGGTCCGGCCGGGGCGGGCCGATGCCGGTTTGATGGTCTGAGGCGGGGGTGCTGGTGCGGAATAACGTCATGGAGGCGCTATGATAGCGCCTCAACACATCACCACCAACCCCATGCCACCGCGTTTTTTTTGTCGGGTTCCATTACCGCGACAACACTTTCCTGAAACGATCGCCCTCGACGACGAATGTGCGCGGCATGTGCGTGTGCTGCGCTTGAACGAAGGGGATGCCTTGACGCTGTTCGACGGGGAAGACAGCAGTGGTAGCCGACAGGGTGAGGCGACGGCGTTTATCAAAACCATCGATAAACGCACCATCAGCGTTGAAATTTCGGCCTGGCGCAAGGTTTCGCGTGAATCGCCGCTTGATATCGGGCTGTTCCAGGCGCTCGCCACCGGCGACAAAATGGACCTGATCATCCAAAAGGCGGTTGAGCTGGGCGTTATCGAGGTGATCCCGTTACGCACCAGTCGCAGCACGCTGAAGCTCGACGCGGAACGCGCAGAGAAGCGCAATCAGCACTGGCGCGGTGTGGCCGTGGCAGCGTGTGAGCAATGCGGGCGAAATGTGGTTCCGCCGGTGCGGGTGGTCCAAAGTATCGACGACGCGTTGAAATCGACCCGCGTCCTGGCCGTCCTGCATCCCGATGATGAAACCAGCGGTACCGTTTCTTTGCCGGGCTGGGCGGCGGCGAATCGCGGCAAAACGCTCGGTATTTTGGTCGGGCCAGAGGGTGGATTCAGCGAGCTGGAAGTCTCCCAAGCAATGACAAAAGGTGCCACATTGGTCAGGCTTGGCCCGCGCGTGCTGCGGACCGAGACGGCGGGTCTGGCGGCGCTGGCGATACTGCAATCGACGCTGGGTGACCTTGGCTGATAAAATTCGAACAGATCGTCACACCAACCCTCTCATGCCAAAACAAGATTCCAAAAAACTCGAAGCGTTTGTAAAGTGGTTCCGCTCGGCGACGCCGTTTATCCACGAGTTCGGCGAACGAACCATTGTTATTGCCTTCGGCGGCGAGGTGTTGACCGACGGCGAAATGATGCAGCTTGCCCACGACATCAATGTGCTGGTGAGTCTGGAGATCCGCGTGGTGTTGGTTCATGGCACCCGTCCGCAGGTCGAAGACCAGCTACGGCAACACGGCGTGGCCTCGCGTTATGCCGAGGGTCGGCGTGTGACCGACTTGGACGCGTTGAAATGTGTCAAAGAGGCCAACGGCATCGTGCGTATGGAGATCGAGGCGACGCTGTCGACCGAGTTGGCCAATTCACCGATGGCGGGTGCGGATATCCGCGTGGCGTCGGGCAATTTCATCACCGCCAAACCGTTTGGCGTGCGCAACGGTGTTGATTTTATGCATACCGGCGAAGTCCGCAAGGTTGACGTCGAGGGCATCAACCGGCGTTTGGACGACGACGAAGTCGTGTTGTTATCGCCGATCGGTTTTTCGCCAACCGGTGATATTTTTAACTGCACACTCGAAGACGTTGCCACCTCGGTGGCGGTCGCCCTGAAGGCCGAGAAGCTCATTTTTCTCACCGAAACCATGGGTGCGACCGATGCGAAGAGCAAGTTGATTGGCGAGATCACTGCGCTGCAAGCCCAGGAGCTGCTCGGCAGCTCACAGCAGGCCGAAGACATCCGTTATTACCTGCCTGCAGCAATCCGCGCGGTACGCGAAGGCGTGAAGCGTGCACATTTGATCTCACGCCACGTCGATGGCGCATTGTTGATCGAGCTGTTTACCCATCACGG
>JANOEV010000065.1:0-2287 GCA_031413695.1 Burkholderiales bacterium | reverse complement strand
ACGCCGGGGTGCTGCGATCGTGCTCCAGAAAAACCGGGGTCACCACTGTTACGTCGGGCAGGTGGGTGCCGCCGTTGTACGGGTCATTCAGGACATACACATCGCCGGGTTTCATCCGGCCGAGGTTCTTTTGCACGACTGTCCGAATGGAGTCGCCCATCGAGCCCAAATGCACCGGCATGTGCGGCGCATTCGCAATCAGATGGCCATCGGCGTCGAACAGGGCGCAGGAAAAATCGAGACGCTCCTTGATATTCACCGAATACGCGGTTTGTTGTAAGCGCAATCCCATTTGTTCGGCAATCGACATAAAAAGGTTGTTGAACAGTTCCAACATGACCGGGTCGACCGTGGTGCCGATGGCGTGTTGCGCCGGGCGTGCGACGATGCGGGTCAGCACCAGATGGTTTTGTGGTGTGACACGCGCCTGCCAGCCGGGTTCGACCACGGTCGTGGCGTTTTGCTCGGTAATAATCGCCGGGCCGGCTATGGTCTGACCGGCCGCCAGTGCATCCCGTTGGTAAATTGGCGTTGCATACGACACGCCATCGCTAATCATGTTGTCGATTGCCAGTGGCGGCGCATTGCCGGACGGCCGGGCGGTGACAATTTCGACGTGTGGTTGACCGCTGCCGATCGCCTCAATCGAAACCGACTCAACAATCAACGCCCGCCCCGGCATCAGGAAGCTGAATCGTTGTCTATATTGCGTCTCGAACGCGGCACGCATGGTTTGAATATCGGCAAATTCGACGCCGAGGGCAGAGTCGGTGCCGGCATACTTTAGTTGCACGCGCCGGCGGATGGTCAGCGCCGCCGGGTCGATACCCTGGGCCAATACTTCTTTGCCGGCGGCGTTGGCCAGTTCATCCAGCGTTGCGTGCAAGGTTGGCAATACGGTTTCATCAAGCGCGATCTCCAGCGCCCGCTCGCGCATGGCAACAATATCTGCCAGTCCCATGCCGTACGCCGACAGCACGCCGGCAAACGGGTGCACAAAAACGCGGGTAATGCCGAGTTCATCCGCCACCAGACAGGCGTGCTGACCGCCGGCCCCGCCGAAACACTGCAGGGTGTAGCCGGTCACATCGTGGCCACGTTGAACGGAGATGAACTTGATCGCGTTAGCCATATTGGCGACGGCGATCTTGAGAAAGCCTTCGGCCACCTGTTCTGGTGTTTGCAAACCTGCGCCGGTACCCGTCGCAAGATTGATTTCAGCGGCAAGCGCCAAAAACTTGTGGCGCACAATTTGGTCATCAAGCGCTTGATTTGCGTCGGGCCCAAACAGACGTGGAAAGTATTGCGGATGGATTTTTCCGAGCATGACGTTGCAATCCGTGACCGTCAACGGTCCGCTGCGCCGGTAACACGCCGGGCCGGGGTTTGCCCCAGCACTATCCGGCCCGACCCGGTAACGTTGTCCGTCAAAGTGCAATATCGAACCGCCACCGGCGGCAATGGTATGAATCGACATCATCGGCGCGCGCATGCGCACCCCCGCCACCTGGGTCTCGAACTCGCGTTCAAGTTCGCCCGCATAGTGGGATACATCGGTCGAGGTGCCGCCCATGTCAAAGCCGATGATCTTGTCAAAGCCGGCGCGTTCGGCGGTTCGCACCATGCCGATGATCCCGCCGGCGGGTCCCGAGAGGATGGCGTCCTTTCCCTGAAACCGGTTGGCATCAGTCAGGCCGCCGTTGGATTGCATAAAGAACAGGCGCGTGCCGGGCAGCTCGGCTTCAACCTGTGCAACATATCGCCGCAAGATCGGTGACAAATACGCGTCAACCACCGTGGTGTCGCCACGCGAAACAATTTTCATCAGCGGGCTGACCTGGTGCGACGTCGAAATCTGCGTGAAACCGATATCGCGGGCAATCGCTGCAACCCGTGCTTCGTGCTGCGTGTGGCGGTAGCCGTGCATGAACACAATCGCGATGGCGCGAAAACCCTTGTTCCACGCCGCGGCCAACGCACGCTTTGCCGCGGCTTCGTCCAACGCGTGGATAACCTCGCCGTGGGCACCGATGCGCTCATCGATCTCTACGGCCTCCGCATACAACAATTCCGGCAGGGTGATCGCCATGTCAAAAATACGCGGGCGGTTCTGATAGGCAATACGCAGTTGGTCGCCAAAACCTTTGGTCACGGCGAGCAAGGTACGTTCACCCTTGCGCTCCAGCAACGCATTGGTCGCAACCGTGGTGCCCATTTTCACCACGTCAATTTGCGCGACCGGGATCGGTTGATCGCTGCCAACACCAAGTAAATGGCGGATGCCCGC
>JANOEV010000064.1:0-3336 GCA_031413695.1 Burkholderiales bacterium | reverse complement strand
GTGATGCGCAAGCTCGAGGACACCCCCTTCCGTGTCCCGATCCAGGACGCCTATGCCAATGCGATTTCCGCCCCGGAGATCAGAACGGACTACCCGAATGGGCTTGCTTAGGCCCATTATCACGGGCCGCACGGGAGCTCGCCCCGTGCGCGCCGGCATTGATCTGGTGATCGGAGCAAAGGGCAGCCCGATGCAACTGATTTTGTCGTCGGTGTTCCAAGTCGATATCCCGACCGGTAACGTGCCGATTGCCGAGGCGGCCCAAATCATCGCCGAGCCGGTGGTGAAACTCGCGATTCCACTGGCACTGGGCGACAGCTATCGCGGTTTTCGCATTGTCGGCACCAACCCCGCCTATATCGACCTTTACAACGGCGCGCTTGCCGGTGGACGACTGTGGGACAAGCCGCTCGAAGCGGTTGTCGGTTCTGACGCGGCCAGGGCCACCGGGCTCACCATCGGCAAAATGTTTGCCGGCACCCATGGATTGACCGACACTGGCGGCAGCACGCACGATGCGCAACCGTACACGGTTGTCGGCGTATTGACGTCAACAGGGAGCGTACTTGATCGCCTGATTGTGACCAGCGTTGCCAGCGTATGGGCATTGCATGATCATGACAGCAAGGAAACACCGGCCGTAGCGGCAGAGTCGCACGACGACCACGATCATGCAAAGGGCAAGGAAGTGACGGCCTACCTGATTCGATACGCCACCCCGCTTGCAGCGGTTTCGTTTCCACGTCTGGTCAATGCGTCGTCATCCATGCAAGCCGCGTCACCGGCGATGGAGTCGGCACGGTTGTTTCAGTTGCTTGGCGTCGGCATTTCGGCGCTAAAGGGTTTTGCCGCCATCATGGTGTTTTGCGCCGCGCTTGGTATTTTTATCGGCCTGATGAACGCGCTCGACGAGCGACGCGCCGATCTGGCGTTGTTGCGGGTGTTGGGGGCTTCGCCAATGCTGGTGGTGATGGTTACACTTACGCAGGGGCTGATGCTGGGTTTGATGGGCGTTATACTAGGCTTGCTGCTTGGCCATGCCGGTGCGGAGTGGATTGGCCAGACCTATGCAGAATCACAACGTGTCGCCATCGGTGGTCGCATCTGGATTGCCGCCGAGTTATGGGTTGCCGCCGGCGCAATTGGCATCGTTTTTCTTGCGTCGATCGTACCCTGCTGGCGCGCATACAAGGATGCCACCCCTGAGTTGTTGGCGAGTCGCTAGATTTTTGGAATTAAACATAAAGAGCTTGATGTCATGACGATTTTCAAACGATCAATTGGATTACCAACCCGTCTGTTTCAGTGCGCCATTGTGCTTGGTGCTTTTTTGGCCGGCGCGCTTGCCGCACAGACCATGCAAAACCCACCGGGCAAAATCCCCGACGAGCAGTTATTCGGCTTTATCGGCAAAGATCCATTGCCGCCAGGCACCATTCCATGGCAACTGCTACGACAGGTGAAATTGGTCGAGGGCAAGGCAAAGGACGCGCCGAAACCCGCCGTCAAGAACGCGCCGGCGACGGGCCCGCTAATGGTGCCTGAATTCGGGCCGCGCGTGCTCGAGCTCGACAAACAGGAAGTAAAGTTGTACGGATTTGTCATGCCGCTTTCGACTGCGGCAAAACAAAAACATTTTTTGTTGTCGCCGCTGCCATCGCATTGCCCCTATTGTGTCTATCAGGGGCCGGATTCATTGGTCGAGGTGCTTGCCAAGACGCCTGTGGAATTCAACCAATGGGAACCGATTGTGGTCACAGGCAAATTTGAGCTGGTGCGAGATCCGCAGTTGTTCTATCGACTGACCAATGCCGAATCGGTAAAGTTTTAGACCAAACATCGTCATGGCAACCGCACCGACCGCAAAAACAGCCGCAGCCAAGGCGGCGCAATCGACGTCCGGCGCGTTTTCAGCGGAAGCCCTGTCGCCCGACTCGACAAGTTTCCCGCCGATCTACGAAGCCGCGCTGCTCTACGCCGCGGATCATTTTGACGCGGCCGAGCAGACCCTCAAGGATTACCTGCGAACCAACGACGGCAAGAACAGCATCCGCGCGTGGTTGATGATGTTCGATTTTTATCAACTCACCCACAACCGCACAGAATACGACGCGCTGTCAATGATGTTTGCCGTGAAGTTTGAACGCTCCGCGCCAAACTGGCTGGAGTCCGGCGACAACCCGGACCCGCGTCGCAAAGAAAAGCGCGAACGCAAGGATTTGTTTGTGCTGACGCCGGCGGTTGACGGCGCGATACTGACGGAGTTCGACCGTTTCGAGGCATTATCGACCGGCATGGGCAGTGCACGCGTTGATTTTGGCAAGGTAAAAAGCATTCTCGCCGAGGAGGCCGAGTTGTTTGCCATTATTTTGCAGCGCACACGCAAGTCGAAGATTCCAATTTGGTTCAACAGTCTGGATGTTTTTGCGGCACAGCTGAAACAGGGCATCAACGACAAAACCGGCCGGCCGCTCGACGAAAGCCAGGGTTACTGGTCGCTGCTATTCGAACTGTTTATCCTCGACGGCAGGCTCCAGGAGTACGAAGATCTGGGGCTGCAATATGCGGTCGCGTTTGAAATGTCGCCGCCAGCATGGGACAGCGTGGTGCGTCCAACCGGGTCGACCGACAATCCCGCCGTGCCATCCGCAGCGGCGTCGGCAACGGCTGACGCGGGATTTCCACTGAACGGCGTGATCGGTCCCGCCAGCCAGGACATGTTGCAACAGTTGACGTTGTATGCCGCATCGAAACAGGAGGTTGGGATTGATATGAGCGGCCTGATGCGAATCGATTTCGCCGCGACCGGGATGTTTTTTGAGTCCATCCGCGCCATTCACCTCGGCCAAAAACGGGTGGTGCTGTCAAACCTGAATGAATTGGTTGCCGCGCTGTTGGAGGTTTTCGGCATGACCAAATACGCCATCATCATGCGCAAGAAATCTGCCTAGCCGCCGGCGCGTCCCCCAATACCCCCTATCACCATGTCAGAACAACATCTGCCCCAATATCACGGCACGACAATCATCTCAGTACGTCGCGGCAAGCTGGTTGCGATGGGTGGTGACGGCCAGGTGACGCTTGGCAACATCGTTGTCAAGGCGAGCGCGCGCAAGGTCCGCAAGTTATACAACCAACAAATTCTTGCCGGGTTTGCCGGTGCCACGGCGGATGCCTTTACCTTGTTCGAGCGATTTGAGGCCAAGCTGGAAAAACATCAGGGCAATCTGATGCGCTCGGCGGTAGAACTTGCCAAAGACTGGCGCACCGACCGCATGCTGCGCCGGCTTGAAGCGATGCTCGCTGTGGCTGATCGCGACCACTCATTGATCATCA
>JANOEV010000063.1:0-2224 GCA_031413695.1 Burkholderiales bacterium | reverse complement strand
GCCGCCTGGCCGTGGGGTGCATATCTCGGCGAAGACGGGCTGAAAAAGGGCATTCGTGTCAAGACATCGTCGTATGCCCGCCACCACGTCAATGTCACCATGCCACGCGCAAAGGTCTCTTCCACGTACGCCAATTCAATTTTGGCGAACAACGAGGCGGTTGACCACGGCTATGACGAGGCGTTGTTGCTCGATACCGAAGGTTATGTGGCGGAAGGCGCCGGCGAAAACTTGTTCATCGTCCGCGATGGCAAGATTTTTACGCCGGAACTCACCTCGGCCCTCGATGGCATCACCTGGCGATCGATTCAGATCCTTTGTGCTGAGCACGGTATTTCGGTCGAGGCGCGCAAGATCACCCGCGATGACGTATACATCGCCGATGAGGCGTTTTTTACCGGTACCGCGGCAGAAGTCACACCGATTCGCGAGCTCGACGGACGAATCATCGGCGAAGGTACACGTGGACCGATCACGGAAAAATTGCAGGCCGCATTTTTTGATATCGTCTACGGCCGCAACGCCAAATACCACTCGTGGTTGACCCCGGTGAAGTGACGGCAGGACCAATGAATAAGCCGCCGCTCATGACACAAAACCCGGTTGAAATCACGGCCAGTGATCTGCCCCTGCACTGCCCGACACCGTCGATGAAACTCTGGGACAGCCATCCCAGGGTATTCATCGACATCACCACCACAGGCCGGGCAAAGTGCCCTTATTGCGGAACCGAATACAAGCTGACCGGCCCCGTCACCGCGTCACATTAAGGGGGATCGCTTGAATCGTGTGCTGGTGATTGCGCCATCGTGGATCGGCGACGCCGTGTTGTCGCAACCGATGCTGATGGCGCTAAAGGCGCGCAATGACACGATCGATGTGGTTGCGCCACAGTGGGTGATGCCGGCCTACCAACGCATGCCGCAAGTCGACCGCGTGCTGGAAAATCCATTTGCACATGGTGACCTGAAATTGGCGGCGAGACGGGCATTCGGCAAGCTGCTGGGAACCCACGGGTACACGCAGGCGTATGTGTTGCCGAATTCGTTCAAAAGCGCCCTGATCCCGTGGTTTGCGGGCATCAAATCAATAACAGGATTTCGCGGTGAAAAGCGCGGTTGGCTGTTGAGTGACTGTCGCGATTTAAACGGGACATTCCTGCCAACCATGGCGGCGCGTTTTGCGTGGCTGGCAGAACCGGCTTCGATGTCATCGCAGCATAATTCACCCCCGTACTGCGAACCAAAATTGCGTGTTGAAGCCGCGCAGCTGGCCATGACACTTGCCAAGTTCAAACTCGATACGGTAGCGCCAATTCTCGCGCTCTGCCCGGGTGCGGAATACGGACCGGCAAAACGTTGGCCCGCCGCTCACTTTGCCGATCTTGCCAGACATTATTTGCTGAATGGCAGCCAGGTCTGGCTGTTTGGCGGCAAAGGTGACCGGGCCGTTGCCGATGAGATCAATCTGCTTTCAGGCGGCGTGTGTATCAATCTCGCCGGTGAAACTTCGCTGACCGAGGCAATCGATTTACTGAGCCTTGCCGCCAACGTGGTCACCAACGATTCCGGATTGATGCATATTGCCTGTGCCGTCGGCGCCCCGGTCACCGCGTTGTACGGCTCGTCCTCACCGGACTTCACGCCACCGCTGTCTAAAAAGACGCTTGTGGTATCACTTAAAGTGGAATGCAGCCCCTGTTTTCAGCGCGAATGTCCGCTCGGCCATTTTCGTTGCATGAATGATTTAACCGCGCGATTGGTTCGTGACAAAATAGATACCTTGGCCGGCTTGGCACGGAAAGATTAGGCTGGAATATAGAGGAGCTCCAACATGAAAATCACCGTCATTCAAAAATTTCTCATGCTGATTTTGTCGGTTGGCTGCGGCACTGTATTGGCCGCATCAACCCCCGCCAAAGTCGGTGAAAAAAAGGCTGCTGCGAAGCAACTCGATTTGGAATACATCGCCGACCTCGAAGGTTGGCGCGAGCGGGTCGAGCAGAGCCTGCGGCGTGACAACGGCTGGCTCACATTGGCCGGGCGCTTTGTCATGAAAGAGGGCGTCAATACTTTTGGAACGGGTGCCGACAACGATATCGTATTCCCGGCGCAACTCAACGGTGTCGGCCCGGCAAGATTGGGCAGCATTGTGGTGAATGGCAAAGACAAATCGGTCACCCTGAAACTCGCCGACGGTACGACATGGACTGCCGATGGCAAGC
>JANOEV010000062.1:0-2878 GCA_031413695.1 Burkholderiales bacterium | reverse complement strand
ATCTGTTCTAACGCGATGCGGAGGGCGAGGAGGTCGCGGGCGTTGCCGGAGCCGGTGCTGAGGCGGCCTAACATGCGTTCGAGGTCGCGCACTTCGGTGAGTTGCGCGCGGAACTGGTCGAGCAGCGGCGAATGATCCAGCCATGATTGCACGGCGTCCTGGCGCTGGCGGATCGGCTCGACGGCGGCGAGCGGTTGCGAAAGCCAGTCGCGCAGGCGGTGCTTTGCCATTTAAGACCTCTGCATTTCCAAGTGGGGGATACCGTCTTCGATATAGGGGGCTGAATCCGTGACAAAGCCAAAGCCCTGGTAAAACTTTTCCAAACGCGCCTGCGCACCAATACGATTTGGCAAACCGGGATACAGCGCCTCATGCCGTGCACACGCTTCATGCATGAGCAATTTGCCAAAGCCACCCAATCGGTATTTGTTGGTGGTGATGACGCGACCAATCGACGGCACGGCAAACTTGATACCGGCATCAACCAACCGGCAGTAGGCGGCGAGTTTTTTGGATTCGCCTTCGCCATCCCAGCCGAGCAAATGCCAGGAATAAAAATCGGCGCCGTCGAGATCCTGAAACGGGCAATTTTGCTCCATCACAAACACATCAACCCGCGCCGCCGAGGCAGCATACCAGTCGCGCGGTGGCAGGTCGTCGAAGCGGGCGAATTGCCACGTCAACATCAGCTACTTCACCTTCGCCAAATGCAGCCAAGTCTCAACCACGGTATCGGGGTTCAACGACATCGATTCAATGCCCTCTTTCATCAGCCATTCCGCAAGATCGGGATAATCCGACGGACCCTGCCCGCAGATGCCGACATATTTATTGGCTTTGCGGCACGCCACAATCGCCATATGCAGCATGCGTTTGACCGCCTCATCGCGTTCGTCAAAGGCATCCATCACCAACCCCGAATCGCGGTCGAGTGCGAGGGTCAATTGGGTCATATCGTTCGAGCCAATCGAGAATCCGTCAAAGCGCTGCAAAAATTCATCCGCCAGAATTGCATTGGATGGAATCTCGCACATCATGACAACACGCAGACCGTTTTTTTCGCGCTCAAGCCCAAACTCTTTCATGATCGCCAGCACCGCATCGGCTTCACCGAGCGTGCGCACAAACGGCACCATCAATTCGACATTGGTCAGACCCATGGTGTCGCGAACGTATTTCATCGCTTCACATTCGAGCCTGAAACACTCGCGGAAAGATTGTGCGATATAACGCGAGGCGCCGCGAAATCCGAGCATGGGGTTTTCTTCGGTCGGCTCGTAACGCGGGCCGCCGATCAGATTGCGGTATTCGTTTGACTTGAAGTCCGACAAACGAACAATCACCTTCTTCGGCCAGAACGCCGCGGCGATGGTGGCCACACCCTCGATCATTTTTTGTTTGTAGAATTCAACCGGATTGTCATAGCCGCGCGAAGCCTTGGCCACCTGTGCGCGCACGTCGTCCGGTAACTTCGCGTAATCAAGACACGCTTTTGGATGAATACCAATCGTGTTGGAAATAATAAATTCCAGCCGCGCGAGGCCAACCCCCTCGTTTGGCAGCTGTGCAAAGTCAAACGCCAATTGTGGATTGCCGACGTTCATCGCAATCTTCACCGGGATTTTCGGCATATTGTCCAGCGCCACGGTGATGATTTCAAACGGCACCCGGCCCTGATAGACAAACCCGGAGTCACCTTCGCAGCAACTGGCGGTGATGTCCTCGCCGTTCTTGATGACTTCGGTCGCGTTCTCGCAGCCGACAATGGCCGGCACCCCAAGTTCACGCGCAATAATGGCGGCGTGACAGGTGCGTCCACCGCGGTTGGTAATGATGGCCGAGGCTTTTTTCATCACCGGTTCCCAATTCGGGTCGGTCATGTCGGTCACGATCACATCACCCGGTTGGAAAAGTGAAATCTCGTCAACGTTGGCAATCACCCGCGCCGGGCCCGTCCCCACCTTGCCACCGATGGCACGTCCCTCGGCGAGTTTTTTGCCGGTACCGTTGAGTTTGTAACGCGTAAGTGAATCCGTCTTTGTCTCTTGTGACTTCACGGTTTCCGGACGCGCCTGCAGGATGTAGAGTTTTCCATCCTGCCCATCGCGACCCCATTCGATATCCATCGGCCGGCCGTAGTGGTTTTCGATGGCCACGGCATAACGTGCGAGCTCTTCCACATCGGCATCGCTCAGCGAAAAGCGGTCGCGGTCGGCCTGATCAATCGGTCTGGTTTCAACCGATTTGCCCGCCGCCTGTGCATCACCAAACACCATCTTTTGTGCTTTTGAGCCGAGTGAACGGCGCAGCACCGACGGCCTGGCATTTTTCAGGCATTGTTTGCTGACATAAAACTCATCCGGATTGACGGCACCCTGCACCACCATTTCACCCAGGCCATAGCTGGCGGTAATAAATACGACGTCGCGGAATCCGGACTCGGTATCGAGTGTGAACATCACGCCCGCCGCGCCGGAATCTGAACGCACCATGCGTTGCACACCGGCCGAAAGCGCCACCTCGGCGTGTTCAAACGATTGATGGACGCGGTAGGAAATGGCGCGGTCATTGTAAAGCGAGGCAAACACGTGTTTGATCGCCTCGAGTACGTTGTCGATACCCTTGATATTGAGATAGGTTTCCTGTTGCCCGGCAAATGATGCATCGGGCAAATCCTCGGCGGTCGCCGAGGATCGCACCGCAAACGACGCCTCGCCGTGATCTGCGGTCAGGCTCGTGTAGGCAGCGCGAATTTCTGCCTCAAGCGCCGGTTGCAGCGGGGCGTTTACCACCAACGCCCGAACCATCGCACCGGTATTGGACAATGCGGCAAGATCTTCTATATCAAGCGTGGTCAACGCGGTATTGATTTTTTCGG
>JANOEV010000061.1:0-2084 GCA_031413695.1 Burkholderiales bacterium | reverse complement strand
AGATGATCACGACCGAGGTGGTAAAAGCAGCGGTAACACTCGGCTTCATGCAGGGCGGGCGATTGGTAAACAACCTGTTCCAATGGACCAGCCAGCCCCATCCCGGCGACGCCTTCCGCCTGTTGGGCGCGGTTGATTTTGCCGGCAGCGGCAAATCCGATCTGGCGTTTCTGAATACGTCGTTCCTGAATAATCTCGGGCAGGGGGAATCGCGCTTCTCGCGCAGTTTTAATTTGAATACCAGCAATCAATTCTTGCGCTTGGTCAAACCGGAGTGGGACGTGCAAGCCGTCGGAGATCTCGATGGTGACGGCTTTGGTGATCTGGTTTGGCGGTTTCGCGGTCAGAGCCCCAATATTGACGATCAGGGTGTTTCATACATCTGGTTCACCGACGGCAATGGCGTGGCACAGGTCCGCAAACGCGGCGGCGCACCCCTCAACTGGATTTTGCTCGGCGCGGCCGATCTTAACGGCGATGGTGCGGCGGATATGGTCTACGTGAGTCCGGCCAACGCAATCCGAGTATTGATGGCAACGCCTGCGCGAACCTGCGCCAATTTATCGGGCGGCAATGTTGCAAGCGGCTTTACCGCGATCAAGCTGGCCGACTTTACCGGCAACCGTCGCGGCGATGTGCTCAGTAGAAATGCTTCGACCGGCGCGATTCAGGTCACGCCGTTAAATGCAACCGGGCTCACACTTCCACCCTATACCGGCGTCGCCGATAATCTGAATGCGTCGTGCACCTCGAGTAATCTGACTGTGACACAGACTGCGGTCTACACATTCCCCTCAGATCCGACCTGGTCGATCTTCGCAACCGGTGACTTCGATGGCGACGGCATCTTCGATATTGTTTTCCGCCGCCCGGACAATCAACTGGTTGTCTGGCTGATGAAAGCGACCGGCGCTGCACCAACCATCATCAATGCCGGTCCGGCACCAGTGAACTACACACCGTTTCCGCTCCAGTAACCGACAGAATCCTGTCGACAAACGCAATACGGGGCGGGCAGTTCCGGACATTTTTGTCTGGAAATGCCCGCCCCGTCTTGTTTTTCTATTTAGGCAACTTGCTTGATTGGAATCTCTTTTTTGCGCGAGCCAGTCTTGCGTGTTGCGCCCGGGGCGTAGTTTTTTGCGACGTATTCATCCACCAACAATTGAAACTCCTCGGCGATACGGTCGCCCTTCAATGTCACCGATTTTTCGCCGTCGATATACACCGGTGCCACCGGCCGTTCGCCCGAGCCGGGTAGCGAGATGCCGATATTCGCCAGCTTCGATTCACCGGGGCCGTTGACCACGCAACCCATCACGGCAACGTGCATTTCTTCGACGCCGGGATATTGCGCCTTCCAAACCCGCATCTGGTCGCGCAAATAGGTTTGGATTTTGTCGGCAAGCTCTTGAAAATAGGTGCTGGTGGTGCGCCCACAGCCGGGACACGCCACCACCATCGGTGTGAATGCCCGCAAGCCCATGGTCTGCAAAATTTCCTGCGCGACGATCACTTCCCTTGTGCGGTCGCCACCCGGTTCCGGTGTCAACGAAATTCGGATGGTGTCACCGATACCCTCTTGCAATAACACCGCCAACGCCGCCGTTGATGCAACAATTCCCTTCGAGCCCATCCCCGCCTCGGTCAAACCAAGATGCAATGGATAATCACAACGACGCGCCAGATCGCGATAGACCGCGATCAAATCCTGCACCGCGCTGACCTTGCACGACAATGTGATCATGTCACCCGCCAGGCCAAGCTGCTCTGCCTTGGCGGCACTTTCAAGCGCCGAGACAATTAGCGCCTCACGCATCACCGCGTCGGCCTCTTTCGGCTCCGGCAGCTGCGCGTTTTCATCCATCATGCGGGCGATCAATTCAGGGTCGAGCGAACCCCAGTTGACACCGATCCGCACCGGCTTGTTGTATTTGACGGCGGCGGCAATCATCGCGCCAAACTGGTCATCACGTTTGACACCCTGCCCCACGTTGCCGGGATTGATACGCAGTTTTGCCAGTGCGACGGCGCATTCCGGCACTTCGGTCAACAGTTTGTGACCGTTGAAATGAAAATCGCCG
>JANOEV010000060.1:0-2037 GCA_031413695.1 Burkholderiales bacterium | reverse complement strand
AAGAGTGTGTAAATGCAGCGAACCATCGTTGGCCTTGGCGGTTGGTTAAGACACATGCAAGAATAGCGTTTATGAAAAATGGATCAAAAAAATTCGCCGGCGTATTGGATGATGCATCACCAACGGTTCCGGAAATGATGGAACTGAAAGAAGTCGCGTCCTACTTGCGAATTGGCGAGCGTACCGTCTACGAATTGGTAAAGCAGAAAAAAATTCCTTGTTCGCGCGTGACCGGGAAATGGCTGTTTCCAAAGCGGCTGATCGACTTGTGGATTGACAAGAATACACAAACCGCGGGCCTGGCCAATGCCGCAGGCGGCAACCGTGTGGCGGCGCGCGTTGTCGCCGGCAGTCATGATCCGTTGCTTGAATGGGCGATGCGTGAGTCGGGTTGCGAAATGGCGATGTTGTCGGGTGGCAGTCGCAACGGTCTTGAGCGATTGGCCAACGCAGAGGTGACAATTGCGGGCATTCATCTTTTTGACGAGCGCACAGACAACTTTAATCTGGCGGCGCTGGCTGAAATGCCCGCCGGTGAGTGGGTTGCGATCACGATGACTGAACGTCGGCAGGGGCTGGTGCTGGCCAGGGGCAATCCGCTCGGCATTACGTCGATAACTGACCTCGTCAATCGCGACGCAAAGGTTGTATTAAGACAAAGAGGCTCAGGTAGCCGCGAATTGTGGGATGCGTTGTTGGCGCGCACATCGCTGAAAAAGGGATCGTGCAGATTGCTGGACGCGGTTGCACTAACCGAAACCGACCTCGCGCTGGCGGTTCGGGATGGTTTTGCCGATGCAGGGTTGGCGATTGAAACCGCCGCCCGGAGCCTCGGGCTGGACTTTATTCCGCTGATGACAGAACGATTTGATCTGGTGATGTCACGCCGCGAGTATTTTTCGGCTGACGTGCAAAGGTTGTTGGCATGCATCATGAGTGATCGCTTCGCGAAACACGCCGCGTCACTGGCGGGCTACGATGTGACGCGACGTGGGGAAGTGGCCTTTAATGCACCCTAGTCAGACTAAGCCGCTTTTTTCAAGACGGGTTGCTTGGATTTTGCATTCGGAAAAAACAACTGTTCACTGCCAATTTTGTAGTCGGCGATTGCTTTCTGTCCTGCCGGCGAAACAAGCCAGTCAATAAAGCGCTGCCCAAGTTCCTTTTTGACGTGTGCATGCTTGACCGGATTGACCAATATCATGCCGTACTGATTAAACAGCCGCGTGTCGCCTTCGACCAGCAAACCAAGTTCACCACGGTTCTTGAAGGACAGCCAGGTTCCACGATCGGCCAGAATGTAGGCGTTCATGCCGGATGCGGTATTAAGCGCCGGGCCCATCCCTGATCCGGTTTCACGATACCAGGGGCCCTTGGCGGCCTCTATTTCCACCCCCGCCGACTTCCAGAAACGTAGTTCGGCCGCATGGGTACCACTTTTGTCGCCACGCGATACAAAGGCGGCCTTGGCATCGGCAATTTTTTTTAGTCCGGCATTAATGTCGTTGCCCGTTGCCTTGGCGGGATCCGTTTTCGGCCCGATCAAAATGAAATCGTTGTACATCACCTCGATGCGCTCGACGCCAAACCCATCGGCGACAAATTTTTCCTCGGCAACCTTGTCATGCACAAAAACCACATCGGCATCGCCCCGCCTTGCGGTGTCAAGCGCCTGACCGGTGCCGAGCGCAATAACCCGTACGTCAATGCCGCTGTCCTTCTTGAAAATCGGCAGGATATGTGTGAATAGTCCGGATTGTTCAGTCGAGGTTGTTGATGAAACAGTAATGTATTTCTCTTGCGCAATCGCCTGACTAAACGCGACAGTCACGCAACCCGCAAGTGCAAACGCCATCAATTTCGATTTCATATCGCTTCTCCATCAATAAATGCCCGGCCTTCTGCCGAGCGGGGTTGAGCAAAAAAAACCTGGGCGGGTGTGATTTCGGCCACACGACCGTTATGCAAAAAGATCACGTCATCGGCAAGGCGTTTTGCCTGTGCCAGATTGTGCGTGGTCATGACGATCGTCATGCC
>JANOEV010000059.1:0-2294 GCA_031413695.1 Burkholderiales bacterium | reverse complement strand
CCGCAGTCACGCCGATCGCCTGTTTGATTACCATCAGGCGTTTATCGGGAAGTGTCGCCGGAATGACATCGCCGTAAACGCGTTTGCCTTCTTCGGCGAACCATTCGATAAACGAGGCGCCATAGATGATCTCGCCTTTGGCTTCGGTGAGCGGCTTGCCCTGTTCGGCGGTCAAAATTTGCGCCAGATCATCGACGTTGGCGATGATGAGATCAAACCATGTGCGCAAAATTGCCGCACGGGCTTTTGGCGTCAGTGCGCGCCAGGCCGGCAGTGCGGTATTGGCGGCCTCGATGGCGCGGCGTGTTTCGTCGGCACCACAATTGGTTACTTCGGCGATGATGGTGCCGTCAGCCGGGTTGTCGACCACAAATGTTTTGGCTGAAGCGGCGTCGACCCACGCACCATCGATGTAACTTTGGAACTTCAATAGTCCCGGATCTTTCAGAACAATATTGGCGGCAAACGATTTGGGGGCATTCATGACGGATTTCCTATTTTGTGGTGGTGCTTTGCAGCCACGCGTTGCGTCTGGCTTTGGCCTCGGCGGGCGAATCACCCAGCGTTAATACACAGGTTTGATTGGCTTGCGCCTGTAGCGTGATATTGGTCATTATCTGCTCATCGCGCCGAAACGCGACGGCGGCAATGGTGGTGCCGACGTCGTAGGTCTTGATGCGTCGCTCGAGATTGGCGGCATTCACCCTGAGCCCATCGAGCGCAACAATGGTGTCGCCGGCGGACAATCCGGCCGCCAGTGCCGCACCACCGGTAAACACCTGCGCCAGTTTCGCGTCGCTGTTGGCGTCGGCCGCAATTTTTGCGCCGATTGATGCGACCGGCGCAGACGCCGGCGCGGCGCTCACGGCGGGTCGCCACGACAGGGTGACGGCAACCGTGGCAAACAAGGGTTCCAGGTCGATATCAGCGGTACCGTAGACGGCTTCGGCAAAAAACGCCGACAGATCCGCGCCCGCCATCTCGCCGGCAATTTTTTCAATTTCACCTTCCGGCACGCCGAGGCCGGCTTTTGCATATCGATTCCACAAGGCGCGCATGACATCATCCAGTGATCTGGCATTGTTGGATTGCTGGCGGATGGTCAGGTCAAGCGCCAAACCGATGATCGCGCCTTTTTGGTAATAGCTGACAATGCTGTTGACCGCGTTTTCATCCTGGCGGTAATACTTGGTCCATGCGTCAAACGATGATTCCGCAACACTTTGCCTGGTGCGACCAGCCTGCGACAACACGCGGCCGATATTATCGGCATCAATCTCCAGATATTCCAGTGGCGTGATGATGCCCGCACGCACCAGCATCAGGTCGTCGTAATAATCAGTGATGCCTTCAAAGAACCACAACTGACGGGTGTAATTTTCACGTTCAAAATCGTACGGCACAAACGCCGCCGGCAATATACGTTTGACATTCCACGTGTGGAAATATTCGTGTGACGCCAGCGACAATAATTTGCGGTAGGCGGCCGATGGTTTGGAAAGCGATGGCTCTGCCGCCGCCGTTGGGTTTGGGATCGACAACACCGGCAAATCGTCGCGACTCACCAATAATGCCGTTGATGCGCGATGTTCAAGCCCGCCAAAACCATCACCAACCACCATGATCAAAAACCAGTATTCGGACATCGGTGCCGCGCCGGTCTCGGGCTCAAACAACCTAATCTGCGCTTCACAAAACTTTTTGAAATCAGCACACAGGCGCGGCATGTCGGCGCGATGCCGGCCGGTGATGGCGATATGGTGGGTCACACCGCAGGCGTCAAAAGTGGCGTGGGTGAACAGCCCCATCTCAACCGGATGGTCGATCAGTTCGTCGTAATTAGCCGCCGTAAAAAAACCAAAGTCCTTAACTGACGTGCCGTTTGAGGCATTTTTGGCTGAAAGTGCGCTTGCTATCTGCCATTTGGCAAATTGGGCCCCGATTGGGCGCTTGATTTCGATTTCACACGGCGCATCACGAAAGCCCGCCGGCAGCAAAAACATGCTGGTGCCGTTGTAGAAGCCGTGTGTGTCGTCGAGGTGGGCGGCGCGGACCGATAAATCCCACGCATAGACCTCGTAGGTCACCGTGAGGGGGCCAACAGACGGCGCGCATTGCCAGGTGCTTTTGTCGATCTTTTGCCACGCCACCGGTTTGCCGCTTGCCGACGCGGCAAACGAAATAATGTGTCTTGAAAATTCCCGCACCATATAGCTGCCGGGAATCCAAACGGGCAGCATGAAACGCTGCCCATCCGCCGCTGGCGAATCAACGGTGACCGTGACTTCAAAAAT
>JANOEV010000058.1:0-6583 GCA_031413695.1 Burkholderiales bacterium | reverse complement strand
CATGACGATCGAGTCTTAGCTTACACTAATTAAAGCTTTTGTAGATTATATGATATGCATAATGATCGGATCTGTGCTAAGAAGGTTTTAACGTAGAGAAAAATTCAAATTATTTCTTGGCACGCACTTTGGTGAAGGTCGCGGTGATTGCCGATGGCGTGTTGATGGTAAACGTACAAGCATTCCGTCCCGTGCAGGTGGCATTGCCGGAAGCACCACTCCAGCCGGCGAACGTCCAACCCGGCGCGGGGCGCACCGTCAACGTCAGCGCATTGCCCTGGTCAAATTGATAGGTGTTTGACCCGGCGGGGCAATCGTTGCACGACGCGTTGATGCCCGCCGCACTGTTGCTGCCAATCACGTAGGTGCCACGTCCGACTTGGTTGAATGTCAGCGACGCAGCAGATGCGGTGCTGAAGGCTGCGACACCGAGGCGCAATACGTCCTCGTTTATGCCAACGCTACTAAAACCACCACCAACAATTACCCGACCAGTGCCCAGTGGTTCTAATGTGGCAAGAAATGCGCTACCGGGGTCATTGAAATCAAAAACAGGTCCCCATTGTGCGTCGCGGCTGCCGTTAGGCAGAATCTTCCAGTAGTAAGGTCGAATGTCACCGGGAGAGCCGCTCGCGCCAACCGTACTAGTCGATTTGGTCTCATTTCCCGTCAAGAAAATGCCCGCCGCCGTACTGCGAATCCAAAACGGGTTGGCGGGAATACCCGTGAGTGG
Source organism: Burkholderiales bacterium (assembly GCA_031413695.1). Lineage (GTDB taxonomy): Bacteria > Pseudomonadota > Gammaproteobacteria > Burkholderiales > Usitatibacteraceae > UKL13-2. The sequence continues at coordinate 5,850 of JANOEV010000058.1, read as the reverse complement.
TTGAACAAAAGTAGTGTCAATGGCACCGGTGGCACCGGATAGCTTCGCCAATCGTGTGCTAACGCCGCCAATTGAACTGAAATTGCCGCTGACGTATATGTTAGTCCCGTCAAATTCCATTGCCGACACCGCCGTCCCATTTGGGTTTGGGTCGTAGCTATTGTCCACCAGACCGGTGGTGGCGTCGATGCGCGCGAGAGTGCGATTCTGCCCGTTGACAACCAATCTCGGGATCCCGGAAAAATTTTGATTGTTGGGCATACCAACATAAATGTAGTTGCCGACCTTGGCAATCGAGCGCTGGCACAGCGAGCCAAATGACATATTGGCCAACAACGGCGACCAATTTGTGTCGGGCGCGCCGGTGGTGGCAGACAGTTTGGCGAGACAACGTGTCACCACGCCGTCAACCGTGTAAAAACCACCGACCATATAAATATTGCCGGCATCACCGGTGATGGCGCGTGCGAGTCCATCGATCACCGGGTTCCAAGTCGTGTCAAGCGCCGCCGTGGTCGCATCGTACCGCGCTAAAAATTGGCGCTGAGCCGAACCGGAGAACACAAATCCACCACTGACATACAATTTGCCGGCAACCTCTTTGACATTCCCCACCAATCCATTAGGGCCGTTGGTAAAGGTCGGATCAAACGTCCCATCGGCATTAAAGCGAATCAAATTATTCAGTGCAACGCCGTTGGCCTCGGTAAATGAGCCGCCCATCACCACCCGCCCATCGGCGAGCCGTGTCGAACTTGATATGAAGCCGCTGTTCTTCAGATTCACATTGAAGTTACCCGCCAAGGCGCCGGTATTCGCATCCAACCGGATCACCGCACCAGTGCGCGCAGCGCCATAGTAGTCGCGTCCCTCGAGGTAAATGCCCTCCGGCGTCGCCAGGACATAACCGGTAAAGCTATTACCACCGGCGACAACCAGGCCGTTAAAGCCGGCAACAGCTAGCCCGGTGGCGGCGTCGTATTTGGCGGGAAAAAATGTGGTGGTATCGCCGTAAAACCGCGAAGCAAGCGCAAACAGATTGCCCGCCGCATCGAGCGAGGGACCAATATGCAGCCGGACGGAATAGACCGGAGCCACACCAGGCACACTGTTCGGCCCGTTGAGCCCGCCCACCCAGCCTGGCGCGACCTGACCGGTTAGGCCACTAAGCTTGACGAGGTTATATGGCGACGTGAAATTCTGGCCGAGCGTCGCGGTGCCGGTCGATTGACCAGCAATAAACAGATCGCCGGTTGCATTGACGACGGCACCAAAGATATTCATGTCGATAGCTTGTGCATCAGCGTTCCAAGAGGTGTCCTGCACGCCGCTCAATGCATTGATTTTGTAGATGGCTCGACGGCCACCGATCACTTTGGTGCCGACAACATAGACAGCGCCATTAGCAACCGGTGCGGCAAAAATACCGGTATCCGCGATGATATCGTTGGCCAAGTTGACGGTGGCCTGGCGCCCGTCAAAATTTGGGTCTGCTTGGCCGGTCGCAGAATTTGCGGGAATTTTTGCCATGCGCACATTGGATTTGCCACGAATGTCATACAGGCTGCCGAAGGTGTAAAGATTGCCGGCACCGTCAAGCGCAATACTGCCAACAGCGATTTGACCGGCAACCCGTCCGACCGGCGCCGGATTCCAGGTCGCATCAACCGTATTGGTCGCGAGATTGATCCGGGCAATTCCGGCACGGGCAACGCCGCCAATCTGGGAAAAATTGCCAACAACATAGGCGAAGTTACCAAATATCTTGATATCAAATATGTCGTTGCTGCCGCAATTGGTGTTGTTATTGCTATCGCAGTCTCTGGCAACGCCGGTCAAGCCAAAATCAAATGTTGTATCCAGCGTGCCATCAACATTCAACCGCGCGATTCCCCCGTCCACAAAAATTCCGGAAAAACCAACCGTTGCGCCGGTAGCAAAATCGATGCCCGGCGCACCGCCCAGATAGCGGGCGTTTGCAACACCGTTCGCGGCAATCAGCAATTTGCCATCAGCCTGACGGGCAATGGCGCGTGATTCGCCGTTACGCAGCAAAAACAAGTTCGGGTTCGGCAACGGCTGTTGCGCAGTGGCAAAACTGGCGTAACACGCACTGAGCAACAGCAACGCGGTCAGGGGATAAACAAAAAGGTGGCGGTAGGATTCTTCAAGGCGGCGCAAAGAGAAACCGTTGCCGATCGATTGCAACGCACAAAAACGGCCTGTTTGAGTACTCAAGTCCATAACATCTCCCTGAAAAACGTAACCTGCGCGCTGGTGATTGATCGGCAGTTTCCACACAAATACAGCGGGTGCGGTGCCATTTTTTTGTCCTGCGTGGGCTTAGGTTACACCACGCCTCAAAAGGATTCAATGCATCCCGGGCAATTGGCAAAAAACAGCGGTTGCCGGCTTCCCCGTTTATAATTTCCCCATGAGAACCCAACGCGAAATCCGCCTTGCCGCCATCGCGCTAATCACCTCCCTGCTGGCGCTGGGCGGCTGCAGCACGATTGAAACGCCACCAGCCGCCAACCCAGTTCTTTTCGTCCCCGCGCCGCAATATGTGCCCCAGACGATGGATCGGCTGGCATTTGCCGACGCGCGCCGCGATTTTGCACCTTACGCGCCGGTCGGTGACCGCGATTTGTGGCAGCGTGTTCGCCGTGGCTTCGTCATGGCAGAGATGAATTCACCGCGGTTGCAGGAACAGGAACTCTGGTACGCCAACCGCCCGGATTACATCAAGCGTTTTGTTGAACGCGGCTCGCGTTATCTGTACCACATCGTTGAGGAAGTCGAACGCCGCGGCCTGCCGACCGAGATCGTGCTGTTGCCGATTATCGAAAGTGCGTTTAACCCACAGGCGTATTCAAGAGCACATGCGTCTGGGATGTGGCAGTTCATCCCTTCCACCGGCAAAATTTTTGGTTTAAAACAGGACTGGATGACTGATAACCGGCGCGATGTATTGCTCTCAACCGATGCCGCGCTTGACTACCTGAGCAAACTGTACGGAATGTTTAACGACTGGGAACTGGCCTTTGCCGCCTACAACTGCGGCGAGGGTTGTGTCGGCCGTGCCATTGCAAACAACCAGCGTCGCGGGTTACCAACAGATTTTGCGAGTTTGAATCTGCCCAAGGAGACGCGTTCGTACGTGCCAAAGCTGATTGCGGTAAAAAATATCATCCTGTCGCCGGAGAGTTACGGTATCTCGCTGCCGACGGTCGAGAACCGGCCTTATTTTATTCAGGTGGTGGCACCGGAAAAAATTGACGTCAAGCTGGCTGCACGTCTGGCGGAAATGCCCGAAGAGGACTTTGCCCAACTCAACCCCTCATTCAACAAACCGGTGGCGGCCTCCGGCACCGGTTATTTTTTGGTGCCGACTGAAAGGGCAGCGACGTTCAAAACCAATCTGGATTTGTATCGCTCTCTTAACGGGCCGATGGTCTCGTGGACAACAGTCACAGCCAAGTCTGGCCAATCGGTGGATGCCGTCGCGCGCAGCCACGGCATGACCGCCAGCTACCTGCGCGCGACCAACGGGCCGTTCAAGGAGCGCAAGGGCAAATTCACCCAGACCGTCACATTCATGGCGCCCAATCCAAAGGAAGCGTTGGCGATCAGCGCCGCGTTTGACCGGAAGGTGTTTCTCAAACGTGAACAACAGTTTGGCATTGCCAACGACGGTGATGACGGCCCAACAATTATCAGCAATCTGCCGCGTGAGAATTTGCGCCTGGTCAACAGCACGCCGCTAAATGCGCCGCTCAAACCAGCCGAGTCCCCCATGATTGTGGCGGCAGTCGGGTCGGCAAAGGAATTGCCAAGGCCGGCCGCAGCCCCGACCGCAGGCGAAACAACCGACTACGTCGTGCAAAAAGGTGACACGCTTTTTTCAATCGCCAAACGCAGTCAATTGCCGCTCGAAGAATTAAAGACGCTGAATCAATTGTCGGCAAATTCTGTGCGCGTTGGTCAGACACTCAAGGTGCGTGCGACCGACAGCTTTATTGATAGCGTGATTGCCTCACCGGTCCCGGCCGGCACCAATACGGCATCGGTTCCGACGGCACCGGGGAAAAACAGCACGGCCGCACAACGGAGCAGCACACCGAGTGCAGGACGTTTTCATGTTGTGCGTTCGGGAGACACGTTGTTCGCCATCGCCAAACGCGCCAATACCACCGTCGATAATTTGTTGGCGTGGAACCGGTTGCGCAGCAATTCGGTATTGCAGACCGGGCTGCGATTGAAGTTATCGCCGTAGTATTGTCCTGCCCAACCGCCGCCGTCTAGACGGGCTGAGCGTCAAGATCGAAACACCAGTTACAGCAAGGCGTTCCAGACAAAACTTGCCCGAAACGCCCGCGCCTGTTGATGATGCCGCCTAAGCCGCGTGCGCCGCAGCGTGACCGCCAACCCAACCTTTTGGCACCGACCCCAACAGCTTTTTGGTGTACTCCTGCTGCGGGTTGAGATAGATGTCGTCCGAATTGGCGACTTCGATCACGTCACCTTCGGACATCACCATCACCTGGTCGGAAATGTATTTCACCACCGCCAGATCGTGGGAAATAAAGATGTAGCTCATCTTGTATTCGTCCTGCAGATCCTGCAGCAGATACAACACCTGCGCCTGCACCGAGACGTCAAGCGCCGAAACAGACTCGTCGCAAATCAATACGTCGGGCTTCATGGTCAAGCAGCGCGCAATCGCAATACGCTGACGCTGGCCGCCCGAAAACTCATGCGGGTATTTGTAAAACGACACCTCTGGCATACCAACACGCTTCAGCAGCGCCATCGCCATTTGCACCCGTTCTTGCTCATTTGCACCAATCTTGTGGATGGTCATCGGCTCGAGCAAGATTTGGCCGACAGTGAAACGCGGGTTTAGCGACGCGTAGGGATTTTGGAACACAATTTGGATGCGGCGTTTGTACTTCATCATCTCCTTCTCAGAGAGTTTCAGCAGGTCCACGCCATCAAACAGCACCTCGCCGCCAGAGGCGCTGTGTAACCGCATCAGCGTCAGCCCAACCGTGGTCTTGCCGGATCCGGATTCGCCGACCAGCCCGAGCGTTTTGCCACGCGCGAGTTTGAACGACGCCCCCTTCACGGCAGGGACATCGCGTTTCTTGAAAAAACCATCCTTGAGTTGGAATACCTTGGACAGGTTTTTAACTTCCAACACAATCTCATCGTCGGCGGTGTATCCGCGCGTTTGTTGCTGGATATTCTCGGGGCGCAATCCTTCCGGCCGCATAAAATCGTCAATCACCGGCAGGCGCTTCGGTCGGGAGTCAACGTTTGGGCGGCACGATAACAAGGCCTTGGTATAGGGGTGCTTGGCGTTCTCAAAAATCTCTTTAGCCGTGCCCTTTTCCTGAATCTCACCTTGCTGCATCACCACCACGTGGTCGGCAATTTCTCCGACCACCGCCAGATCATGGGTAATAAACAAAACCGACATTTTGTGTTTTTGCTGAAGTACCGCGATGACGACAGCCCGTCCGCCCCTAGGCCCACCCAGGCAAACAGGGCGATCAGCGAAATGTGAGAAAAAACTTTTTTGTCATCCAGGCTGAGCGCCCTGCCGACAAGCAGGGTTTTGACGGTCTCGTGAATGCCCCCCGGCTCCTCATCTGGAGGAACCTCCTGGTCGGTCACTTCATGGACGACTTCAACAACAGGATCCTCGGACTTGCCGGGTACTTTATGGACGCCCGGTGCGGGGGGCTTGGAATGCGGCTGGCTCGACAGTGGTGAACTGCCGCCGGGAGCGGGTTCTTGATCGGCGTTCATGGATGGTAAGAGGCGAAGCGCAGCTCGGCACTCTGG
>JANOEV010000057.1:0-12872 GCA_031413695.1 Burkholderiales bacterium | reverse complement strand
GTACTGGGACATCGCCGCGAGCCGGGCAGATTGCCCGCCGCGTTGATCGCAATTGTGGTGCACCTGTGTTTTTTTGCGCTGATTGTGTTCGGTGTGTCGTGGCAGGTAAAAGCGCCAACCCCCCTCAATGCCGAGATCTGGCGTGATCTGCCGCCGATCAACACAGCAAAACCACTACCCGTGGCCGAGGTCGAACCAACCCCGCCCAAACCGGCCGAGCCGCCGCCACCGCCGCCACCGGTTGCGACCAAGCCGGCACCACCGGCGCCCAGCAAGGCCGACATCGCGCTGAAGGCGAAGCTCGACGAAAAGATGAAGCGCGAGCAGCAAAAACAAGAGCAACAAAAGTTGTTGCAGCAAAAGCGGGAAGAACAAAAGCGGCTGGATGAGCGCAAAAAAGCCGAAGACGATAAACGGCTGAAGGCGGAAGACGCCAAAAGGAAAGCCGCCGACGAAAAGGTTCGTCTGGATACTGAAGCGCGCGAAGCCGCGATCCGCAGCGCCCGGCAAAAGGCGGTTGATGATTACGGCGGCCGGATCGGTGCGCTGATCCGCAATCGTGCAAATATTCCCGAGTCGGTCATTGGCAAGCCGATCATTGAAGTGCGGCTGCGGTTGCTGGCCAATGGTGCCGTACTCGACGCACAAGTTGTCCGCCCCTCGGGTAATCGCGCCTTTGATGACGCCGTTGAGCGCGCCATCAACGGCATTCGTCAGTGGCCGTTGCCGGAAGATCCGTCAATTTTGGGTGGCCGGCGTGAACTTAATCTGAGAATTGAACACGAACGATAACCATGACAATTAAATTCCGCCTGTCCATTTTTTCCGCATTCGTTTTGCTGACGGCAAATCTGCTGATGGCTGGCACGGCGCATGCCCAGCTCACGATCGACGTCACCACCAGTGCCGGTCGCCAGATTCCCATTGCCGTGGTCGAATTTCGTGGTGAGGCGACCGCGCCGCAGAATCTGACACCGATCATCATTAATAATCTTGCGCGTACCGGATTATTCCGGTTGGTTACCACCGGCGCACTGAGCCAGCTGCCGACCGAGCCATCCGAGGTCAATTTTGTCGATTGGTCGAGCCGCATGACCGAGGCGCTGCTGATCGGCGGCATCACGCCGCTGCCGGATGGACGTTTTGAAATTCGCTACCGATTGTTTGATGTGGCCAAACAAAGCCAGATTGCCGCCGGGCAGATGGTTGCCGGTGCGACGCAGTTCCGCGCCACCGCACACCGGATTGCCGACGAGATTTACGAAAAGCTCACCGGCGAGCGTGGTGTCTTTTCCACCAAAGTCGCTTATGTATTAAAGCGCGGTCAACGATTTGAATTGCAGGTGGCCGACGCCGACGGTTTTAACCCACAAACGGTATTGGCGTCACTCGAGCCGATCGGTTCGCCCAAATGGTCGCCCGACGGCAGCAAGCTTGCTTATGTATCGTTTGAGTCACGTAAATCCAACGTGGTGGTGCAGGATCTGATCACCGGCAAGCGTCAAGTGGTGGCAAATTTTCGTGGCGACAACTATGCGCCATCGTGGTCACCCGACGGCCGCCAATTGCTGGTCGCATTGTCACGTGATGCCGTTTCGCAAATCTACGTCATTCCGGCCGAGGGCGGTGAGCCGCGCCGCATTACACAAAGTAACTCGATCGACAGCGGCGCGACCTTCACGCCTGATGGCAAAACGGTAATTTTCTTCTCCGATCGATCGGGCGGGCCCCAGCTCTATTCGGTGCCGGCTGCCGGCGGCGACGTCAAACGGCTGACCTTTGAAGGCAGCTACAACACCAGTCCGCGCATGAGTCCAAGTGGCAAACTGGTCGCGTTTGTGAGTCGCGAAGACGGCAAGCTGCGTATCGCCACGCTTGAGCTGGCCACCGGCATTGTCAATGTGCTGACAGAAGGGCCGCGCGATGATTCGCCGAGTTTTTCGCCGAATGGCCGGACCATCTTGTTTGAATCCAAGGTCGCCGGTCGCGGTAATCTCGGCTCGGTGTCGGTCGATGGCCGCATTAAACAGCGACTTTCGTCGCAGAACGGCGACGTTCGCGAACCGGCTTGGGGGCCTTATCCGGCTGCGCCGCCGGCCGCCGCCGCACCCGCCTCCTCAGGCAGGTGATTTTGGTGTAACGTGAGATGGTATCGCGGGAAAAAAACGTCACAACTGTTGGTTCTGTATTGCGGTTCATTTGATTGTTTGGTTGTTCTATTCAGGAGTAAATAAATGAAAAATAATCTGTTATTGGGTTCGGTCATGCTTGCCATTGCAGCACTTGCCGGGTGTGCCAGCAAAGAGCCAACCAAAGACGTGCCGGTCGAGACCCGCACCCCCGCTGCGACGGCGGCACCCTCAGCAACGACCGCAACCACGACGGCAGTTAAAGCGCCCGTTGCCGTTGCCGTCAATCCGTTGAAAGACCCGGCCAACATCTTGTCAAAGCGCATCATTTATTTTGATTACGATAAAGATGCGGTCAAGTCCGAGTTCCAGGCCATCGTTCAGGCGCACGCAAAATTCCTGGCGGACAATCGCGGCCGCAAGATCCGCCTCGAAGGCCATGCCGATGAACGCGGCTCGCGCGAATACAACATGGCATTGGGTCAGCGTCGCGCCGATGCGGTGCGTAAGGCGACCAATTTGCTTGGTATCGGCAATGAGCGCATGGAGAGCATCAGTTTTGGTGAAGACAAGCCGCGCGCGCAGGGCAGTGATGAAGCCGCCTGGAGCCAAAACCGTCGCGTCGAAATTGTTTACGACGGCGAATAAAACCCGGCACATGAAAATTTGCCCACACCCGGCCGGCAACGGCGGGTGTCGGTTTTGCGGAAGAGCAGTGACATGATGAAACGATTACGATCACCGGCATTTGCCGGCGTTGCCACGGCGGCACTGTTATTGCTGTTGCCGGCGGTTGCGCACGCCGGGTTGTTTGATGACGACGAGGCGCGCAAAAGCATCAAGCTGCTGGGCGAAAAAGTCGACGCACAAAACAAAGAAAATGAAACACGTTTTCTGAAGCTCGACGAGTCGATCAAGGGGCTCGGCATTATTCAATTATTGAATCAGATCGAAGCGCTCAATAGCGAGATCGCGCGGCTGCGTGGCCAAATCGAAGTGCTCGGCAATCAAAACGAACAGTTGCAAAAGCGCCAAAAGGATTTTTACTTCGATATTGATGCGCGCTTACGAACGCTTGAGGGCGGCGCTGCACCGTCGGCGTCATCAAGCGGCGCTGCCGCAGCTGCGAGTCTGCCGCTCACCACCAGCGCAACCCTGTCGTCACCATCGTCCGTTGCACCGGTAAACGGTGCATCGACGTCGCCGACTGCCGCATCGCCCGCAACAGCGGTGGTGCCGGGGCCGGTTGAAGCCGCCGCACGCGAATTGCGCGAGCGCGAGCGCGAAAATCGCACCTATGACGTCGGTTCGGCCGCATTCAGGCGCGGCGATTTTACGGCGGCCATGCGTGCGTTTCAGACCTTTATTGCCGACTTTCCGCAAAGCCAGTTGGTGCCAAATGCGATTTACTGGGTCGGCCTGGCGCAATTTAATCTGAAGGAATTTCGCGAAGCGCGCAGCACGCAGGAGTCGCTCCTCAAGCGCTACCCGGATTCCGGCAAGGCGCCTGACGCGATGCTGGTGGTTGCCAGCGCGCAGGCTGAAATGGGTGATACCGGATCAGCGCGCAACACCTACGAAGATATCATCGCCAAGCACCCCATGTCCGATGCCGCCGCCAAGGCGCGCACACGGCTCAGCGGTATCCGACGCTAGCGGCTCTCACATGAATATCGTCACAAAGATTCCCGCCGCTGAAATCGAAAGCGCAGCCGAAGGCAAAGACGCGGGCGCCGATGCAGGCACAGGCACGGCAGCGACCAGCCGGGCAATCGCCTTTGCCACGCCGAGTACGTTTGTCCGCTCGCGTGAAAATGAAATACGCATCAATGAGATTTTCTTTTCGTTGCAGGGCGAGTCGTCGCGTGTCGGTTTGCCGACCGTGTTTGTGCGATTGACCGGTTGTCCGCTGCGCTGCGGCTATTGTGATACCGCGTATGCCTTTCACGAGGGCAAGACCCGCACCATTGACGATGTGTTGACCGAGGTTGCCGGCCACGCCGCGCGTTATGTCTGCGTCACCGGTGGCGAACCGCTGGCGCAAAAAAGTTGCTTGACCCTGTTGACGCGACTTTGTGACGCCGGCTATTCGGTCTCGCTCGAAACCAGTGGTGCCGTTGAAGTCACGCCGGTTGATGCACGTGTTTCACGCATTGTTGATATCAAAACACCGGGTTCCGGTGAGGTGGCAAAAAATCGTTGGGAGAATCTGGCGCAGTTGAATGCACGGGACGAGATCAAATTTGTCATCACGAGCGAAGCCGATTATGCTTGGGCGCGTGACCTGCTGCGCGACAAAAAATTAGGTGAAATTTGTCCGGTGTTGTTCTCGCCGGCATTTGGCGATATTGGTTATGCCGCGTTGGCAGGATGGGTGTTGCAAGACCGGCTGCCGGTGCGTATGCAGGTGCAGTTACATAAAATTATCTGGGGGGAAGCGCGTGGTGTCTGACGTCAAAATCAAACGTGCCGTGGTGTTGTTGTCCGGCGGGCTGGATTCCGCCACGGTGTTGGCGATGGCGCGTGAGCGTGGGTTTGAGACGTATGCGCTGTCGTTTGATTACGGCCAGCGTCACAAGGTCGAACTCGATGCCGCGGCGCGTGTGGCTAGAGCGCTCGGGGCCAAAGAGCACCGCACGTTGAATTTGGATTTAACCGGCTGGGGCGGCTCGGCGCTCACCGACAGCCGGATTGCCGTTCCCACCCACGCCGCGCCGGGTATTCCCGTGACCTACGTGCCGGCGCGCAACACCATTTTTTTATCGCTGGCATTGGCGTGGGCGGAAACCCTCAACGCGCCAAATATTTTTGCCGGGATGAATGCGGTGGACTATTCCGGCTATCCGGATTGCCGGCCCGAATATATCGCCGCGTTTCAAACCATGGCGCGACTCGCCACCAAGGCTGGCGTCGAAGCGGAAATGAAGGATGATGCGCTCACCATCCACACACCGATTATTCATATGGGTAAGGCCGATATTGTTCGCGAAGGCACCCGTCTGGGTGTGGATTATGCGATGACGGTATCGTGTTATCAGGCCGATGCCGACGGCCGTGCTTGTGGCGTTTGTGATTCATGCCGCCTGCGGCGCGAAGGCTTTGGGCTGGCCGGCATTGCCGACCCGACGCGCTACGCCTAGCGTATTTGCAGCGTTTCCACGGCTTGACTCGATCGCTCGCCGCGCACGGCAATTGAAATGCGTAAAATCGCCTGATGGACATCACCACCGCCCCCAATCTCGCTATCACCGTTGCCTGGCTGTCATTTGCCGTGTCGTTTGTGCTCGGCGCGATTTCCGCACGCACCCAATTCTGCACGCTCGGTGCGGTATCCGATATCGTCAATATGAACGATTGGTCGCGCATGCGCATGTGGGTGCTGGCGATGGCGGTCGCGATCATCGGCGCACAGGCGCTGTATGCGATGGGCACGGTTGACCTTTCCAAGTCTTTTTACACACGTCCCAATGTCACGTGGCTCTCGTATATCGTCGGCGGCCTGATGTTCGGCATCGGCATGACGCTGGCATCGGGTTGCGGCAGCCGCACCCTGGTGCGCATCGGCGGCGGCAACGTGAAGTCAGTGGTGGTTTTCGTATTTCTGGGCATCGCCGCCTATATGACCATGAAAGGTCTGTTTGCCGTCTGGCGGGTGGCGTCGATCGACAAGGTGGCACTCGATCTCGCTGCCAACGGTGTGACCACACAAGAGTTTGGGTCGGTATTTGCCGCCATGCTCGGTGTGAGCAAAAAAGCCGCACAGATTGGTGTAGCCGCAATCGTTGCCGGCGCCATGTTGGTGTGGGTTTTGATTAGTAGCGATTTTCGCCGCTCACTCGATGGCTGGCTCGGTGGGCTCGGTTATGGTCTTGCGGTGGTGGCCGGTTGGTACATCACCGCCCACATTGGTTTTGGCGAAAATCAAGAAACACTCGAGATGATGTTTTTTGGCACCAACAGCCGCGCCGCCGAATCACTCACGTTTGTCGCGCCCATCGGCTATTCGTTGGAGCTGTTGATGTTGTGGAGCGACAAATCGCTGATTGTTACGTTTGGCATTGCCTCCACCATCGGCATGATCCTTGGTTCGTTTGTTTACGCAATTGTGTTTCGACGATTTCGCTGGGAGGGATTTGCCAGCGTGGACGACACGCGCAATCACATCATCGGTGCGGTGTTGATGGGGGCGGGTGGTGTGACCGCGATGGGTTGCACCATCGGCCAGGGTGTCACCGGTCTATCAACGCTGGCGGTCGGCTCGTTCCTCGCGCTCGCCGCGATGATCATCGGCTGTGCCGCGACGCTGAAATATCAGTTCTGGAAAATGATGCAGGAGTAACGGCGTTTTGAAAGTCGTTTATTGGCGGGCGTTTTGGGGCATAAATGGATGAAAAAGCCCGTGGATAATGGGGTTTGTATTTTAAGAAATTGTTTAAGTGAAACGATTGGCGTGTGCAGCGATGCAATAATTCGATGCGGCGGCGTTTGATGGTTTCGACGCAAACGGCCAGATGCAGCGGTTCGCGAGCGCGGCGTATTTCCGTCACCACAATTTAGGTTAGGTTTCCCCTGATGGGTCTCAGTGCGTTCGGATACGCAGCCCTCGCCATATTAATAGGCGCTCCCATATCGGCGATCTGGGCTCTATACGCCTCGCACGGGCGGGGGACGTTCCAGCTTCTGGATCTGGGAACAACGCTGTTGCCACCAATTGCATTCCTTGCAATCGCAGTTGTACGACCCGAACTCCACTTCGGATATGCAGTGCTTTTCTGGCCGATCATCATTGCTGTTGTCGCAATGTACTGCTTACCGTTGAAGACCATTGCGGTTAACTTAAACGCGGCAAGCCCGAAGCGTTTATCTATCGTTTTGTTTTTGGTCTGCCTCGGCTCGGCAGTGCTGCTCGGGATTACTGTGCCGCCGTGGTACGAGTAGCCAAAAGCTTGGAGTAGAAGCAGGCGGTCCTTGCGCTTTTGCGTCGGGGCGCTCCAGCTCTAGTGCATGCCTGAATTGTCGAGTTAAAGGACCGCTATCGGGAAAATCGTAGGACCGCTTTGGGTCAAAACCAACCTCGCGATAGAATCAACGCAGCCGGCGAAAAGCGGTCATATGCGCGGGCACTCTGACCTTTTGCGCTGCCCCATTCGCCCCCGACTTTCCAACATTCGGAGAACCTGCATGACGCGATTTGCGACGATTTTGTTTTGCGCCTTCCTGGCGGCCGTTTCCGGATGTAGTCGGGCACCGGCACCGCCGGTGGCGCAGGCTTATGCCGATCAATATGGTCCTGTGGAAAGCTCCCGATTTACAGCCTGTCCAAAAGTCCAGGGGGTTTGGCAGCTATTCAATCTGTCGGCGGGGAGCATTCGGCAAGAAGGCGGCGAGACGGTTAAGCACTTCCGCTGGTACGGGTCACAATTGTTGGGTATGTCGTTCGCCACAAAAGGTTTTATTGCAATCGACCCGAATCCTTTGGAAACCATGCTGTACGTGGCCGACAGAATTCCCGGTTCAAGTGGCCCACGGTCATATAGTTACGCAACCAAGTCTGACAAGGAGATGCCTTGTGTCGGGCATGGCTGGCGGCAGGTGGTGGTGACGGATCATTCGTTGAATGATGCGGCGGCGCGGGTGCTGGGCATCGTCCCTGAAAAGCCCAGGAAAATTACACAGACGGATTATTTTGCGAGAACCGCGGCAAATGAGTTGTTGCTGGCAATCCGCATTGATTTTCAAGGCACCAATGATCAGAAGGAACCCGTCAATGGTGGTTATTGGCATTTCTTGAAAATGCCCCGGCTGCATGAAAATCCGAAAGAACAGGGATTCAAAAATTAGAAACGTAGCGATCCGGCGTTTGATGTTGGCGGTGGAAGGCGCTCTGGCTGCTATCACAGCGCCAACGTAATGCCACGTCAAAGCCGGAGGTATTGAATTTGCCGACTGTCGCGCCGACCGGTTTTGTGGCCGGCGCGGCGCGCGCCACAAAAGCAGGCGAAAATGCTGGTTCAAGCGCAGCGCCTGTTGCCCGACCAGTGGAGAAAACAAAATGAGTTTCGCAACCCGTAGCATGGCCGCCTTGGTCCTCTTGGTCCTAATGGCGCTTTCGGCCGTCTTTTCATCAACGATTCACGCGCAAGGCAAAAAAATCCGCATCGGTGTCGAAGGCGCCTATCCGCCGTTCAGTCAGATTGATCCGAGCGGCAAACTGTCCGGCTTTGATATCGATATCGCCAACGCCATTTGTGCCGAACTCAAGGTTGAGTGTGTGATGGTGCAGCAGGCGTTTGACGGCATGATTCCGGCGCTGCAGTCGCGCAAGATTGACGCGGTGATCGCGTCAATGTCGATCACCGAAGAGCGCCGCAAGGCGGTGGAATTTTCAGACAAGTATTACCAAACGCCGGCGCGGTTTGTGGTCAAGACCGGTTCAAAGATTGATATTTCGGGCAGCGGCCTCAAGGGCAAAAAGATCGGTGTACAACGCTCAACCACCCACGACAAATTTGCCACCGATACGTTTAAAGACGCACAGATCGTCCGCTACACAAAACAAGACGAGGTATTCCTCGATATGGCCGCCGGCCGGGTTGATGCCGCGTTGGTCGACATGATTGCGGCGCAAACGGGTTTCCTGAAAACACCACAAGGCAAGAATTTTGAATTTGCCGGACCGGTATACGAAGAGCCGAAATATTTTGGTGTCGGTGCCGGCGTGGCCATGCGCAAGAATGATGTCGAATTACGCAACAACATCAACAAGGCGATAGCGGCCATGCGCGCCAACGGCACGTACAAAAAAATTCAGGACAAGTATTTTGATTTTGACGTGTATGGCAAGCCGGTTGCATCCTCACCTGCCGTCAAGAAATAGCGGGCCAACAAATCCATGCTGCATGGTTTTTTACCAACATTGATCGAAGGCACCGGCATCACGCTTGCCGTGGCGTTTTTGTCATTGGTGATTGCGGTGATGCTGGGCCTGCTCGGCGCAGCAGCGCGCCTTTCAAAGGTGCCGTTTTTGCGCGGCATTGCGACGGTTTATACGACTGTGATTCGCGGCGTACCCGATTTGGTATTGATGCTGCTGATTTTTTACGGCGGTCAACTCGCCATCAACGCCGCTGCGTTGTCACTGGGTTACGAAAATACGCTCGATATCGATCCGTTTGTCGCCGGGGTGGCAACCATTGGATTCATTTTTGGTGCGTATCTGACCGAGACCTTTCGCGGTGCACTGCTCGCGATTCATCCCGGACAACGGGAGGCGGGGTTGGCGTTTGGCATGTCGCGCATGAAGGTATTTTGGCGGATTACCTTTCCGCAGATGATCCGCCTCGCCATACCGGGGTTTACCAACAACTGGTTGGTGCTGGTCAAGTCGACCGCGCTGGTATCGATCATCGGGCTGACCGATATGATGCATCGCGCCGGTATGGCGGCGGGTGCGACCCGCGAACCGTTTACCTTTTATTGCGCCGCCGCCGTGATTTATCTTGCCATCACCACGGTGTCGTTGCTGGGCCTTGGTGTGCTTGAGCGGCGTTACAGCGTCGGCATCCGCCGCGCCGCCTGAAACGAACTGTCAATACCTTACCGATGAATTTTGACGCCATCACTGAAGCCATTCCAAGCTACCTTGCGGGGGTGGGTGTCACCTTGCAGTTGCTTGGCGTGGCGCTGTTGTTCGGGTTGGCACTCGCCATTCCACTTGGCGTGGCGCGGGCCAGCAACAATCGATGGCTATCGTGGCCGGTGTGGGCCTACACCTATGTGATGCGCGGTACACCGATGCTGGTGCAATTGTTTTTGATTTATTACGGCATGGCGCAATTTGACGCCGTGCGAGACAGTGCGCTGTGGCCGTGGTTTTCTTCCGCCTGGTTTTGCGCGATGTTGACCTTCACCTTGAACACCTCGGCCTATACGGCGGAAATTATTGCCGGTGCCATGCGCGCCATCCCGGCAGGCGAGGTCGAGGCGGCGCGCAGTCTTGGTTTATCCGGTTGGCGGGTGCTGACGCGTATCGTGTTGCCGTCGTCGATGCGGCGTGCGTTGCCGGCTTATTCAAACGAGGTGATCATGATGTTGCACGGCACCTCACTTGCCAGCACTGTCACACTGGTTGACCTGACCGGTGCCGCCCGCGAGATGAACGCCCGCACCTACCTGCCGTTTGAGGCATTTGTCACTGCCGGCATTTTTTATCTTGCGCTGACCTTCATGCTGGTCAGCCTTTTTCACTTTGCCGAGAAACGCTGGCTGCGACACCTCGCCCCGCGCTCACAAACGGTCCTGCAGCCAATTGCACTTGCCCCTTGAAATCTGAAATTATGCAAATCAAAAATCATCCCCTGATATCCCCCGCGATTGGTACCAAACGCGAAGTCACCAGTTTTCACTATGGTCCGGCCGGCACGGGTCGCAAAGTTTATGTGCAAGCAGCGTTGCACGCCGATGAGGCGCCGGGCCTGTTGGTCGCCCATCATCTGCGCCAGACGCTGGCCAAACTCGAGCAGGCCGGTAAACTGATTTGTGAGGTGGTGGTGGTGCCGGTTGCCAATCCAATCGGCTTGGCGCAATGGCTGGACCATTCACACATCGGTCGCTTTGAATTAATGTCGGCAGAAAATTTCAACCGGCACTATCCGGATGTGGTGGAGGCCGTGGTCGCCATGGTCGACGGGAAATTGGGTGACGATGAACAACAGAATGCGGCGTTGATCCGGCGGGCGATGATTGAGGCGGTCAACGCGCGAGTGCCAAAAACAGAATTGGCCAGCCTGCGTCAGGTGTTGTTCACATTGGCTGCCGACGCCGACATCGTGCTTGATTTGCATTGTGATTCCGAGGCAATGTTGCATCTCTATACCGGCAGCCCATTGTGGGATCGGGTCGAACCGCTGGCGCGCTACATGGGTGCCGTTGCCACGTTGCTCGAAACCACCTCAGGTGAATTTCCGTTCGATGAGGCCTGCTCGCGAACCTGGTGGCTGCTCAAGGAAAAATTTCCGGCGCATCCGATTCCATTCGGCTGTGTGTCGGTGACGGTCGAGCTGCGCGGGCATGTCGACGTCACAGATCGGTACGCAAAACAAGATACGGCGGCGATCATCAATTATCTAACGGCGCTTGAATTTATTGAAGGCGGGGCACCCGCCATGCCGGCATTGATCGAAACCGCCACACCACTGGCAGGCTCCGAGGCGATCGAGACGCCCGTGTCGGGTGTGGTGTCGTTCCTGCGTGAGCTGGGTGAAACCATCAAGGTAGGTGAAGCAGTGGCGGATGTCACCAATCCGCTGACCGGTGAAACCATCCAGCTCAGGGCGACCACCGAGGGCATCATGTATGCACGCGAGAACTGCCGTTTTGCCCATGCCGGTATGCGGCTGTGCAAAATCGCCGGCAAGGTGGCGTTTCGCACCGGCAACTTGTTGAGTGCTTAGCCTGCATATTTCATGGGTCGTCGGTGGTTTACTTGGGAGTTCACTCTGAAAGACTTATTATTCAATTTGGACGATTGGTTTTTCATCGTCAAAACCGGCTGCGCGTTCGATAACAGGCGGTCATTTTTGTTACAAGACGGCGCTGTGTTTGCCAAATGCGTGCCTTCCTCCCGTGCTCAGTTGGCAAACCCGGCGATGCTATCCCGTCGTCGGTCAGCCAAAAAATCACTCGCCCATTCACCCACTCTCGAACGTGCCCCCATGAAATATCCAGGCTAAATGAATAACGCCGCGCAAATGCTCGAAGTTGAGAACATCGTCAAACGCTTCGGCAGCCACGAGGTGCTGAAAGGCGTTTCGCTGTCGGCCAAACGGGGCGATGTGATCAGCATCATCGGTTCCTCGGGCTCCGGCAAAAGCACCTGGCTACGCTGCATGAATCTGCTCGAGCAGCCGCATGAAGGCACAATCAAACTTAGCGGGGAAACGCTGGCGTTGAAGCGTGCAAAGGATGGCACGCTGATGGCGGCCGACGCGCGTGCGCTGGAGAAATTTCGGGCGAGGCTGGCGATGGTGTTTCAGCACTTCAACCTGTGGGCGCATATGACGGTCACTGAAAACGTGATCGAGGCGCCCATGCAGGTTCTCGGTTTGTCGCGGGCCGACGCGCTGGCACGGGCCGAACAATATCTCAACCGGGTCGGTGTGTGGCACCGCAAGGATTTTTATCCGGCGCATTTGTCCGGCGGCGAACAGCAGCGCGTGGCGATTGCGCGCGCGCTGGCGATGGAGCCGGATGTGATGCTGTTTGACGAGCCGACCTCCGCGCTTGACCCGGAATTGGTCGGCGAGGTATTGCGTGTCATGCGTGATCTTGCCGCCGAGGGCCGCACCATGATCGTGGTGACACACGAAATGGGTTTCGCCCGCGAGGTGTCGAACCGCGTGGTTTTCCTGCATCAGGGGTGCATTGAGGAAACGGGCGACCCGGGAGTGGTACTGAGTCAGCCGCAGAGCGAGCGCCTCAGGCAGTTTTTGTCTGGCAGCTTGAAGTGATTGGCCGGTAAAATGGTGCAACCGCAGTGCGCTGCGGACAAACTGCATCACCACCAGTAAACGCAAGCATTGGCGGGGTTCTTCGGGCAATAATGCTTGAAAGTGCCCGTCAATAAACGACTTTTGCATGCGGTCGTTCGGCTTGCCGCTGCCACTGCCAAGCCCACGCCAACATGCCCCGCGACGCCTTCCGTGAAATAGGCTTTATCCTGCTGCCGCGATTTTCGCTGGCCGC
>JANOEV010000056.1:0-2234 GCA_031413695.1 Burkholderiales bacterium | reverse complement strand
TGATCTCCGAAGAATACCATTACACGGTAATTAAAGAGGAAAAGCGTCATTAAAAAAAGTGAATAAAAAAGGCTAAAACCTTTGAACAAATCCATCATGGTACGATGAATTCCGCCGCCAGCTGAATTTTTTTGCCCAATTTTTGCGTCAGATTTGCCCAGCCGTCCCAATCGTTTTCGGCCATGCCGTCTTCGATTGAAACAATGGGATATTTGTCGCACCAGGTCGCAAGCACGTCGGCAAATTGCGCGGCCGAGAAATTCAACTTTTCCGCCTCAAAGCGGTACTTGCCGTCTTTGTAAAATTCGGAGGCCGCACAATCCAGACCAATCAGAATATCCTGTCCGGCAACATAGCCGGCTTCTTCGATCGCCTTCACCGCATACTGGATCGCTGCTTCATTGTTTGGCAGGTTCGGCGCAAATCCACCCTCGTCTCCAACGTTGGTATTGTGCCCTTCGGCGTGGAGAATTTTTTTCAACGTATGAAACACCTCGACACCGGCGCGCAATGCTTCACGAAAGGTCGGCAGGCCGGCCGGAATAATCATGAACTCCTGGATGTCGAGCGGGTTATCAGCGTGGGCCCCGCCGTTGATGATATTCATCATTGGCACCGGCATTTGCATCGGTGCCGCACCACCAAGATAACGATACAGCGACAAACCAGACTCATCGGCGGCGGCTTTTGCACACGCCAGCGAAACTGCCAAAATCGAATTTGCACCGAGGCGCGATTTTGATTCCGTGCCGTCGAGCTCGATCATGGTACGGTCGATAAACGCCTGCTCGGTCGCATCCAGGCCGATGATCGCTTCACAAATTTCGGTATTGACGTGTTCACACGCCCGCAACACACCCTTGCCAAGGTAGCGCTTGGCATCCTTGTCGCGCAACTCAATGGCTTCACGCGAACCGGTCGAGGCACCGGACGGCACCGCCGCACGGCCAATCACACCCGACTCAAGCAACACATCACATTCAACAGTGGGGTTGCCACGTGAATCGAGAATTTCACGGGCAATAACGTCAACAATCGCTGTCATAAAAAATGTTTGGTCTAAGAGTTATTTCATCAATGCCGATTCAGCAAAACCGCGTTGCTTCACCAGCGCGTCTATTTCTTTTAATACGTACAACAATTCTTTCATCATGCCGAGTGGCCACGCGTTTGGTCCGTCGGACATCGCCTTGGACGGATCCGGATGCGATTCCATGAACAAGCCGGAAATGCCGGCGGCGACCGCCGCACGCGCCAGCACCGGCACAAATTCACGCTGGCCACCGGAGGTGGTTCCCTGCCCGCCGGGCAATTGCACGGAGTGGGTTGCATCAAACACAACCGGACACAGCGTATTGCGCATGATCGCCAGCGAACGCATATCCGACACCAGATTGTTATAGCCGAATGACGCGCCGCGCTCACACACCATGATGTTGTCGGTCCCGCTGGCGTCACGCGCCTTGTCGACCACATTTTTCATGTCGGTCGGCGCGAGGAACTGGCCCTTCTTGATGTTGACTGGTTTACCGGCGCGGGCGACCGCATGAATAAAATCGGTCTGGCGGCACAAAAATGCCGGCGTCTGCAATACATCAACCACCGCGGCGACGGTGGCAATTTCTTTTTCCGAATGGACATCTGTCAGCACCGGCACACCGAGTTGTTTTTTGACCTCGGCCAGAATGCGCAGACCCTCATCCATGCCCGGCCCGCGAAATGATTTGCCGGACGAGCGGTTGGCCTTGTCGTAGCTTGACTTAAAAATAAACGGGATCTTCAGCTCTGCCGCCATTTCCTTGAGCTGCCCGGCAACGTCAATCTGCAACTGCTCGGACTCAACCACGCATGGGCCTGCTATCAGGAAAAATGGTTTATCGAGCCCGACTTCAAAGCCACATAAGTTCATTTAATGCTCCCTGCACTAAAATCGCAGGCCCGCTTCGTTCTTTGCGGTCGCATCCCCGCTTTGCGGGGCCCCTGCTCTGCGCGCCGAACTCGCCCCGCTATCAGAAACACCGGATGGTCAATCCCCACTTCGAATCCACATAACTTCATGCTGATTTGGCTCCCTGCACAATACGCAAACCCGCTTCACCGTGCGTTTTTTTACGCTGCTCAAGTGCGGCCTTGACGAATGATGTGAATAGCGGATGCCCGTCGCGCGGCGTTGAGTAAAAGTATTGATTTGCAGGAGGTACAACTGCCGCAGTGGCGACGGCGGCCACCACGCT
>JANOEV010000055.1:0-12823 GCA_031413695.1 Burkholderiales bacterium | reverse complement strand
CCACCTGCACGGCCACGCGGTCGCCAGGAGCCGCGCCGAGCGACCGGATCAGGCCGGCATAACGCGCCGTGGTTTGATCAAGCTCGTCAAACGTGAGCGAGCGGCCGGTCTCGGTTTCGAGAAACGGCTGATTCTTGTCGGTCGGAAAACGCGACTGAAAAAGGGCAAACAGATTCATGCAGGTGGCTTTTGGTTGTTTTTTTAGTTGTTCTTTTTGTCGTTTTTCTAGATCACGCCAATTTTAAGTTCGTGCTCGGCAACGCCCGCCTTCAAATAATCGGCAAATTCAGGCGCGGTACCGGAAGCATCCCCCAAAATCGCGGCAATTGCCTTGCCGGGGAGCAATTGTATCTCCATCCCGTAGATCAAGTTGACTTCGCTCGACGGCGCGGCCAACGCAACATAGCTGCCGCCACCCAGTTTGCCGAGCACGATGGTTTCAATTTTGGTGCCGCGTCGGGCCATTGCCAGCAAGGCGTGGGCGAGATCAACCAAATAGACCGACAACATGACCTTTTCATCATCAAGCGACGCGGAATGGGCTTCGCAATCAACCAATACGTGCAGCTGAACCGGCACTGCCGCCCCACCCGCCAACATTTGCCAAACCAGCGCCGACATCCCATGCGCCCGCGCCGCCGACATGGGCTGGCGGTCGATACTGCCAATAATGGCAATATCACCCGCGCTGCCCTGCAAAATACCATCGACCTCCTTGAGGTCATAGCCGCCCGGATACAACGCGGTAAAATCTTTGCGTTCCACCTTGCCACTTTGGCCTTTTTTATACAGCTTGGCCGCAGCCAGCCGTTCAGCCAATTGTTGATGCCGTGCCTCGGTCGTTTGCGCCGCCAAGAATGACACGCTGCCGGCGAATTCACGATTCGTGTTGTCGATCTTGATCCGCCCGCCGGTGCCAATGCTGACTTCGGCCACTGCACGAAAGGTATCATCAATTGCGGACGCGCCCGCCGCCGCGGCAAGGATCGACGGCCCCGACATGGCCAGGCGGGTGTGTTGATTGAAGTACCTAACGCCGCACAACGACGCCAGCATGCTGGCCCCGCCAAAACAATGGGTGCCAAGCACACACGCCATCGGCGCGCCAGACACGCTCACTTTCAGCGCTGCGGCAAACATGCGTCGGAATGCGCCGAGCGCGGGCAGGCCTTCCGAGACCCGCGCCCCCGCTGAATCAATATAAAAGACCAGCGGCGCGCGGGTGGTTTCAATCACCTTGAACAGGCTGGCGAGTTTGTCGCATTCACCAACCCCAATCGCGCCGGAGGCGATCTTGTTTTCAATGACCGCAACATAGGCGGGTTTGCCATCGACCACGCCGCGTCCAATCGTGAGATTCCCGACAGATTCACCTTGCGGTGAAAATTCAACGGCGGCTTTAAATTGGTTCAGCATGGCGGTTTAGCAGGTGATATTTGCATGTCCCGAATGATACCCGTGCGGGCAACAGCGTCTACAGGCAGATGCGCCAAATCACCCCGCCACCCGATAAAGTGAAGCGGCCACCCGCCGGAAGGCAGCCTGAGTGGCGCGATTTGCTAGAATGAGAGACTTTTTACCTGCCGAAAGTCGATCATGGATCACCCTTCCGCCGCGCCCGCCAATCCACTCCTGTCGACTTGGGCGACACCCTTCGGTATCCCACCCTTCGCGCACATCAATGCGGCCGATTTCACACCCGCCTACCAGACCGCCATCGCGGCACACGTGGCCGAACTCAAGGCGATTGCCAATTGTCCAGATGCACCCAACTTTGACAATACGCTTGCGGCATTTGACCGCAGCGGCCGTCTGTTTCAGCAGATCGACCGGGTGTTTGAAAACATCACCGCATCGGAAACATCACCGGCATTGCAGGCGGTTGAACGTGAAATGGCCGCGCCGATCGCGGCACACGTCAGCAACATTTATACCAATGCAGCTTTATTTACGCGCATCGATACCATCTACAACCAACGCAGCAGCCTCGGGCTCGATGCCGAACAAGTACGCCTGACCGAACGTATCCATCTCGATTTTGTCCGTGCCGGCGCCAAGTTGTCGCCAGCCGCCAAGCAGCGTTACGGCGACATCATGCAAAAACTGGCCGAGCTCAACACCCGCTTCAGCCAGAACGTATTGGCTGACGAGGCTGAATTCCAATTGGTGCTGCGTACGGCTGACGACCTCGCCGGTCTGCCGCCGTTTGTATTGGCGGTTGCACGTCAGGCCGCAAGTGAACGTGGTATTGCCGACGGACATCTGATCACGCTGTCGCGATCACACATCGTGCCTTTTCTGACGTTTTCGTCGCGACGTGATTTGCGTGAAAAGGCGTTCAAGGCGTGGCTGACACGCGGCGAGTTTCACGAGGGTGACAGCGCCCGCGACAACAAGAATGTCGCCGTCGAAATCATGAATCTGCGGCTCGAGCAGGCGAACTTGCACGGCTATTCAAACTACGCCGACTACGCACTCGCCGACACCATGGCCGGCACCCAGCAAGCGGTACTTGATCTGTTGAACAACGTCTGGACCCGCGCCAGCGCCCGCGCGCGCATCGAAGCCGGCGATCTGCAGGATACCGCCACCAGCAACGGTGACAACATCACCATTGCGCCTTGGGACTGGTTTTATTACGCCGAAAAAGTGCGCAAAGCCCGCTTCGACTTTGATGAAGCCGCCGTCAAACCTTACTTTCCGCTTGACCGCATCACCAACGCCGCGTTTGATTGTGCGCAACGCCTGTTTGACATTTCGTTCACGC
Organism: Burkholderiales bacterium; assembly: GCA_031413695.1. Lineage (GTDB taxonomy): Bacteria > Pseudomonadota > Gammaproteobacteria > Burkholderiales > Usitatibacteraceae > UKL13-2. The sequence goes on along the minus strand of JANOEV010000055.1, from coordinate 10,056 downwards.
TGCGCCCCGACATCACCGCCTATCATGCCGACGTACAAACCTACGAGGTCAAAAACGCGGCGGGCGAAACGGTGGCGATTTTTCTGCACGACAACTTTGCCCGCGCCACCAAACGCGGTGGCGCATGGATGAATGCGTATCGCATGCAAAGCCGCATCGATGGCGACGTGATGCCGATCATCGTCAACAACAACAATTTCGCCAAGGGCGCACCCGGCGAGCCCACTCTGCTGTCGTTTGACGACGCCCGCACCCTGTTCCATGAATTCGGCCATGGACTGCACGGCATGATGTCCAATGTACGTTTCGAACGACTGTCCGGCACCAGCGTGTTGCGCGATTTTGTCGAACTGCCTTCGCAGTTGTTTGAACACTGGTTGTCCGAACCCGAGGTATTAAAAAAGCATGCCCGCCACTACCAAACCGGCGAATCCATTCCGGATGTGTTGGTCGCCAAGATGAAACTGGCGCGAACCTTTAATCAAGGTTTTGACGCGGCGACGTTTTGCGCCTCGGCGCTGGTCGACATGACGTTACACGGGCTGACGTCGATGGCAGGGCTCGATCTGGCGGCATTTGAACGTGAACAACAAGCGGCGATGAACATGCCGCCTGAAATCTATCTGCGCCACCGGCTGCCACATTTTTCGCACCTGTTCTCCGGGTCGAGTTATGCGGCCGCATATTACGTTTATTTGTGGGCGGAAGTACTCGATGCGGACGCTTATGACGCCTTTACCGAGGCTGGCAACCCGTTCGACCAAGCCACCGCTCAACGGCTGCTCAAGTTCATCTATTCGAGCGGCGGCACCATGCCACCAATGCAGGCGTATGAAGCATTTCGCGGGCGCACTCCGACGGTCGAACCGATGTTGAAGAAAAAAGGCCTGGTCGACGCGTGAGCAAAATCCTGCTGATCGCACTGTGGCTGGCGATTCCCGCCGGTCACGCGATGAGTTTTTACGCCGCCCCCCCGTTGTTGTACCTGGGCGGCGGCGTGGTACCCGGCGATTGGGAGACGTGGGAAGACGCGATGATTCGTTTTGACAATCAAATCACCACCATCGTGTTCCACGATAGCGGCGGCGGCGATTCGGCGGCGGGACGCAAGATCGGCAACGACATCCGCAAGCGCGGTTTTACCACGGTGGTATCGGGGCGTTGTTCATCCGCCTGCGCCAACATGTTTCTTGGTGGCACCACCCGCCAATTCGCCAATGCCGCCGACAAACGCGAAAACGTGCTCGGCTACCACGGCAGTTACAACAAGACCACCAAGGCGCTCAACACCAAACGCACCGGCGATTATTTTGTCGAAATGACCGGCGGCAAGATGAGTGAGGAATTTGTCGCCCGCTTTATCAAGCTCGAGAATAAGGCCGGCCTGCTGCGCTTTGTCCACCGCGATCAACGTGCGCAATCCGGCGACCCGCTGGCATTACTTTGTAACGGCACGGAAGAACGCAGCAAACGCATCGAACAGTGTCAGCGATTGCCCGACGCAGACGCATTGACGCAGGGCGTTGTCACCACCTGGGAGCAACGGGTGATTGTATTGCCACCCAAACCCTCCCCTGAAAAGGCCACGTTTGCATCATGGCGCGCCGATTCGAACGCCGCCAAATTTCTCGAATACCAGGGCAATTAAACATGACAACGCCGCCACGTTACCAGCTCTATTATTCGCCGAGCGCCGCCAGTCTCGCACCGCACATTCTGCTCGAAGAACTCGGTGCCGATTACGCATTGGTTCTGGTTGATCAACGCGCCAATGCGCACAAATCAGCGGAATATCTGAAGCTTAATCCGGCCGGTTTGATCCCGGTATTGATCGACGGCGATACGGTGATGAGCGAGGCTGCGGCGATCTGCCTGCATCTGGCCGACCAGCATCCCGCCGCGAATCTGGTCCCGCCGCTGCAAAGCGCTGCGCGCGCGCAGTGTTACCGCTGGCTGATCTATCTCACCAATACGGTTCAGGCGGATTTGATGCATTATTTTCATCCGGACCGGCTGGGTGGTGAACACGCCGGCATAATTCAGGCACACGCCACTGAACGCGTGATGGCGATGTTCGATATTCTTGATGCACAAATGGCAACATCCGGCGGGTCGTTTTTGCTCGGGGCGCAATATACGATTGTCGATATCTATCTGTTCATGATGTGCCGCTGGACGCGTAATATGCCGAACCCGGCGCGAAACCGTCCGCACCTCGGTGCATTTCTTGACATGATGAGCCGCCGACCGGCGGTGATTCGAATGCATGATCAGGTGCGGCTCGCAAAGCCCTGGTATTAGTCCTCGGGAGTGGTCATGAAAATCGCGGTATTTATCACCGGTGGCACGTTTGACAAGGAATACAACGAGCTCAATGGCGAGTTGTATTTCAAAAAGACCCACGTACCCGAAATGCTCGGCATGGGCCGCTCGCTGCTCGCCACACGGGTTGAAACATTGATGATGAAAGATAGTCTGTTCATGACCGACGATGATCGTGATGTTATCGTCAAGGCGTGCAAAAAGGCCAAAGAACACGCGATCATCATCACCCACGGTACCGACACCATGGAACAGACGGCGCGTTATCTGGCGCCACGGATCAAAAATAAAACGGTGGTTCTCACGGGGGCGATGGTGCCCTATAAATTCGGTTCATCGGACGGACTGTTCAACCTCGGCAGCGCGCTGGCCTATGCGCAAGTGCTGGCGGAAGGTATTTATGTTGCGATGAACGGCCGGTGTTTTGCCTGGGACAATGTCACCAAGGACAAGAAAAAAGGTGTTTTTGTCGCGCGCAATTGACGTCTGACCCAGGACGATCGTTTTAGTCGACGATTGTTCGCCTGAGCTGTCGTTTTTTGGTACACGCCCCTCCTCTGCCATAATTGGCGCATCAATTCGCCAGCCGTGCGACGGCGCACAACGCCAACCACGTCGCCTGCGCAATCAACCAATAAACAAGGTGAGAACAAATGGCAATTCAAAGCCTATCAGAAGATCAGATTCGCGATTGGTCGCGTCAACAAAAAGACGAGTGGTGGCTAAAGAATGTCTATCGTGGCAGCATGCCGCAGCTCACATTGCGGGCCGGCATCACGGGTTTTTTGTTGGGTGGCATTTTGAGCGCCACGGCACTTTACATCGGTGCAAAAACCGGTATCGGTATTGGCGTCGGTCTCACCTCGGTCATTATGGCCTTTGCCATTTTTCGTATTTTGGCGAGCCTCAATATCGCGAGCGATTTCACCATCCTCGAAAATAACGCCACGCAGTCGATTGCGACCGCTGCAGGCTACATGATGATGCCGCTCATCTCTTCGCTGGCTGCCTACATGATGGTGACCGGACAAGTTGTACCCGCGTGGAACATGATTGCGTGGATGGTTGTTTGTTCGGTTTTTGGCGTTCTGCTTGCCTTCCCAATGAAGCGCCGCTTCATCAACGAAGACCAAGCACCCTTCCCTGAAGGCCGTGCGGTCGGCGTGGTGCTCGATTCGCTCTATACAGGTAGTGCTGCTGAAGGCGTTTATAAAGCCAAGCTGTTGGGTTATACCGCGCTGGTCACCGCCTTTTGGCAGGCGCTGACATCCGATGGTTGGATGAAACTTGTGCAGTTCAAGATATTCATGATGGACAAATGGGCAGGGTTGAAAGCGCCGTGGTTTATTCACGAAACACTCGATGTCTATTACTATAACTTTGCCGCCAAAGCAGGCGCATTGATTCCTGCAATTGGCGGCACGGATATTCGCCAACTAGGCTTGCGGTTCACGCTCGACGCCGCCATGCTCGGCATTGGTGGCTTGATCGGAATCGGGATTGCAACGAGTATTTTGCTGGGTAGTTTTATAAATTTTGTTGTGCTCGCGCCGATCATGATAAGCCTCGGCGACATCGCCCCGCGCGTACTTGAAAGCGGCAAAGTTGTACCAATCTCGCGTGCTGAAATTGTCAATCAATGGTCACTTTGGTGGGGCGTGACGATGATGGTGGTCGGATCAATGATCACGCTGTTTGCCAAGCCCGAACTTTTCACCGGCATCTTCAAAGGCTGGGGCAACAAAGAAAAAAAAGAAGGTACCGATGTTCTCAAAGACATTGAAGTACCGTTATGGATTTCCTATATCGGCGTGCCAATAGCCGCACTCGCCGTTGTCGCGGTGTCGCACTACATATTTGGTGTGCCTTGGTCGTTGTCGTTCTTGGCTATCCCGCTGATCATCATCATGACGGTTATTTGCACCAACTCCGTCGCGTTGACGGCGTGGGCGCCGACAGGCGCAACGTCGAAAATCACCCAATTCGCCATGGGCGCGCTGGATCGCGCCAACCCGGCGTCGAATTTGATTCCGGCCGGTATTACTGCAGAGGTCGCCTCAAATTCAGCACACTTGCTCTCCGACATTAAACCCGGCTACATGCTCGGCGGCAAACCGCGTCACCAAGCGATCGGCCATGTCATCGGCATCGTCGCGGGTGCATTGGCATCCGTGCCTTTGTTCTATTTGTTGTTCCTCCCTGCCGATGCAAATGGCGTGCGTTCAACCGCGACCATGGTCTCTGACGCATTCTCATTTCCTGCTGCAATTCAATGGAAGGGCGTGGCTGAAATCATTGCCAAGGGCGTCAGTACACTGCCAGCATCCGCATTGATTTCGATGGCTCTTGCCGCCGTTGCCGCAGCCGTATTTGAGATACTGCGCATCAAAACAAAGAACCGTTTCCCGCTCTCCGCTGTCTCGATTGGCTTAGGCGTCGTATTGCCGCCCGCCGCATCGTTGATGATGTGGATTGGCGCGATGATTTTCTGGTGGATGGGTAAGCGCCACAAAACGCCAGGCACGACCGGCCATCGCTTCTGGGTGGAAGGCTGCGAACCAATCTGCGCAGGCTTAATTTCTGGCGCGGCGTTGATGGGTATCGGCAACGCGCTCATCAAAGTACTCATTTAAAGCACTAATATTGGCGGGCGTTTCCAGCACTATTTAGCTGAAAACGCCCGTCAATAAATGACTTTCGCATAGTCGCCTCACGGCGTGCCCGCAAATACAGAATAACGAGACACCACCGCATGCCAAAAGAAACACAGAGTCCAAAAATCCGCGCTGTCGTTGCTTCCGTCCATTTGCAAAACGTCACAGATCATGAGTTTGAATCGTCCCTCATGGAATTGCGTGAACTCGCAAAAACGCTTGGCTATGACGTTGTCGGCACGTTCGTGCAAAAACGCACGAACTTTGATCGTGCCGCCTATTTTGGGGTTGGCAAGCGCAAAGAAATTCGTCTGTTCGTAGAAGGGGTACCAGGCAATGCCGAAGAGGCAAACGCCACAACAATCGTAGACCTTTCGGATGATGCCGACGCGCTTGAACCAGCCCTCGAGCCTGCTGATCCTGACACACGTCAAGTCGATATGTTGCTGATTGATCACGATATTTCGCCTTCTCAAGCGCGCAATCTCGAGATCGCGGTGGGCTGCGAGGTGATGGATCGCACCATGGTCATTCTGGAAATTTTTCATCGCCATGCCAGCTCACGCGCAGCACGCGCGCAAGTTGAAATCGCGCGTCTCGGCTACATGGCGCCACGTTTGCGCGAAGCGGCAAAACTCGCAGGTCCACAAGGGCGCCAACGAAGCGGCACAGGCGGGCGTGGCGCTGGCGAATCACAAAGTGCGCTGGACAAACAAAAAATTCGCAATCGCATTGCCGAGCTGCAACTCGAAATCACCGCGATGGACGCCGAACGTCAGACCCAACGGGCAAGACGGCAGGCCAACCAAGCCGGCAGCGCGGCTGGCGGCAGCGGTATTGCGCGCGTCGCATTAGTCGGCTACACCAACGCCGGCAAATCCACGCTGATGCGCGCCCTCACCGGCAGCGAAGTGTTGGTCGCCAATAAACTGTTCGCCACGCTCGACACCACGGTGCGCGCGCTCCATCCGGAAACGGTGCCGCGTGTGCTGGTCAGTGACACCGTTGGTTTCATCAAAAACCTGCCACACGATCTGGTGGCGTCATTCAAATCGACGCTGGAAGAAGCGGCTGAATCGTCGCTGCTGCTGCACGTGATCGACGCGAGCGACCCCGGCTTTGAACGCCAGCTGGAAGTAACCGACAAGGTGCTGGCCGAAATCGGCGCCGACGTGGTGCCGCGAATTCGTGTCTTTAACAAGATCGACATGGTTGGTCTGGCGTTGGAAAATGCGGATGCCGCGCAGGCGGCAACTGAAGCGGCGCTGCGCAAAAATTATCCGGATTGTATTGTCATGAGTGCACGCCGTCCGGCCGATGTGGCAATGATGCACAACGCCATCCGCGCATTTTTTCAGAAAAACCTGATCGAGTCGGAGTTATTCCTGCCGTGGTCGGCACAACAGCTGCGCGGCAAGATTTTTGCCAGCTGTGAAGTGTTGGACGAACGTGCCGACAACGACGGTGCATTCTTACGGGTGCGTGGTGAGAGTGCGACGATCAAAAATTTGCAGGAGCAGCTTGCGACAAAGTAAGTATCGTGTGATCACATCGACGGCGACCGAATCTACAAAGGCCGACGTGTCGGAATGGTCGCTTCTGACCCTAAGCCGACATCGCGATTGCCCGAAAGCTGCTGTTCAAGGCGGTCGAGCGCGGAATATTCGTCGCTGACCCCTATTTTCTAAGAGCCTGGCAGCGGGCGGTATCGCCGCGATGGGCGCCTCTTCTTTACTTCGCCTCGCTCAATGCCGCACCGCGCCGGTAAACCCCTGAGGTGTGAGGCGCGTCTCTGTGCACCGCCCCGCTTGGTCAGAACGGTCGTACTTCATTAAACATTCACGCCACTGGGTGGAAACAAAAAAACAAGGGCGTGGCCCATAGTTGCCTGCGCACACTTTGCCGAGTTTGGCGATGGCATCTGCGGGGCTGTCAACATAGGAGGCGTTGTCATGCATGCGGGTGGTGGCTCCAATCGCTCCCCATGACATATACGCGGAGGGCTCGCTGGCCCAGGCTGCCAACCAGGGTGCCGCACCGCTATGGGCCAAATCGACATACACCAAGGCATTAGCCTGGCGATTCGCGTTGCAAGAGCCTCCGCGCGATATGCAGGCTTGTTCGGCGGACAAAATGGCCGCCGCTGGCGTTGCCCCGCATCCTCCTCCCCAGCGATGCTTTTTAGCCCATTTTGTCGCCGCACTTCCTTCGTCACGGTAATACACGACGGCCCCCCAAGATGAAGTACCCGTACATTCCCCACGAACCGTGAGCAACGGCGGCGTTCCACTGGGATATCGCTTGAGGTGAAATTGACGAATGGCAGACAAAGCGGTTTGGGAATCGATTGCGGCAAACATCATCGGAGCCGTATCCTTGTTCAGCCCAACTTCACCAGGGTATTCGGCTTGAACGAAGTACAAATTGCCGGCCTCTACGCCAACCGGCCGGCTTCCGCCTTGGCCCGTGGAGACAACCGTGCCAGTAGTGGCGCCGCCAGCAGGGGGCTTGGTTGCGGGAGGACTTGTCGTCGTTTGTGACGGTGTGTTCACTAACCCCGCTGCCAGCGATCCCGATTGTCCAGACACCGCACTCTTCGCCGCCACAGTGGCGTCTGCAAGGCCGCGCGTGTCGCCAGCGATGACGCGGTCCAGCAGAGATCCGGCCACCCGTATCGCTTCACTTGCGCTTCCTGCGAGAGTCGGGTTGGTGAGATAGCGCCCTGCAACGACAAGTGAAGGCGCAGCGTCAATCGCCAGCGCCTGCGCTTCCCGAGTTGCCCGCGATACTTTCGCCTTCACCGAAAAAGCGCTGTGTGCCTTCATGTAGGCCTCTGGCGCAATCCCAGCCTCCTGAAAAAAACTCGCCTGCTCTTCTGGTGTGGATAGCAACTTTCTGTCTGTCTGCACTGCCTGAAAAACGCGCGCATCCAACTCCTCGAGCTTGCCAAGCGATTCGAGCGTGTAGTACATACTTGCGTGCGCCAAGTCGAGCGGACCAAAGACGAGCGGAACGCGCCTGAATGTCGTGCCTTTCGGCAGATTTCTGCGCCACGTGTCGACCTCTTCGCGCGAAGTCCTGCAATGCGGGCAGCGATACATAAAGAACTCAACTACCTCTTTGTTTCCCGCGCCGACAGTTCCGCTTGTGGTCGACACCGTGGAAGCGGTCCCCATATCTATAAAGTTTTTGCCCGGGCTTAGCTGGCCCTGCGCGCTGGCAACGAATGCCGCGAACACAAAGCAACCCAGACAAAACAACGATCGAATTTTGCGCATCGATGTAGCTCCCTTTTTACTAACTTTAACCGGCATCGGATCAACCGGGTTAGCCAAGCGATCAAAGCGAATTAAAGTGGCAGCGGCAACTTTGCACGTTTACCGATCGCGCAAAACAACTTTTCGCTGCCCCCTTTGCAACCCAAGGGCTCAGAGTCACATGGTTTTTCATTTGATTCGCCGGATCAAAATATGAAATCAGAAAGCGCGCCGGAAGCGCCGCTTCTGGCCGAATTGTACTGTCTTTCAATTGATTCACCTACCGGAAATCTACAATCAAACGACCAACCGTGAAGGCCGATTTGACCCTGCCCGACCCTTCGCTAATTCTTGAATCCCTTTTCTTGCGGATTTTCAAACAGCCGTGGCATTTTCAAAAAATGCCAATACCCACTGTTGACGGCTTTCTGCTCGGCATCGGTGCCTTGAAAATCAATGCGGATCGCTACCAGCAATTCATTGGCCTTGTTTTTTGCAAAATAGTCCGTCTGCGTGATTTTCCTGGGCCGCTCAGGCAGCACGCCGATCACCCGTGCCGCTGCTTCATTCAGTGAATGGTCAGTCACCGCAATCTGGCGCCACCCATGTCCCACGCAAGGTATCTCTTTGTCAGACATGGTTCTGTAGCTGAATGACCGTCGGCCACCATCGCTGGGAATTCTGTCGGAAAAGTACAGCATTGTCTCAAGCGGATTCGGGTCGATGGCAATATAGGATTTTGTGCCGAACGACAGGTCAAACAGCTTTGATCCATACCAGCGAAAGTGTTCAATGGTCTGGCCGTCCTCTTTTAGCAGCGTACCTGCTGAAAAATTGGAAAGTTGCCAGACGCCCTGGACTTTTGGACAAGGCGTGAATCGTGCGCTTTCGACTGGACCAAATTGATCGGCATAAGCCAGTGCAACCGGCGGTGCCGGCGGGCGACCACATCCGGATGCGGCCAACATGATCATGCAAAACGAAACGGTCGCAAATAGCTTCATCCGGGGTGTCCTATTGTTGGTGAATTGGAGAACGAATGGGCCAATTCTAAATCGGCGCGCATACGCGAACTGCACATGCTTGCCAATTCTCTCAAATTAATCCAACGGCGCAAAGGATCGCTGTTGAAGACATGATTTCGGCCGGCCCATTGGTTGTCGCGGCAAAATCTGCGGCATCAATACCTCGTTTTCCATTTCCCGAATGCACTTCTTTGATTCAATGTGTGAACGATCCCTAAATTGACACAACCTTGACCACACAACAATCTTGATCAAATGAGACCACCCCAGCCGCGCACCATGCTGCTGGAATACCTGTGATCAGGTCTAAAACGTCTGCTGTTGGGCCGACGGCGCCATGTCAGCCGTGCCATCCTTCAAAACGAGCCGCCTTGTGGCGCTTTCGCCCACCAGCCAGAAAATAACCGGCGTGAGGATTGTATCAAGCAAGGTGGAACTGATCAGTCCGCCGAAAATAACCACCGCCACTGGATGTAATATCTCCTTCCCCGGTGCATCGCCCGCAAGCAACAGCGGCGTCAGGGCGAACGCCGCAACCAGCGCCGTCATCAGTACCGGGGTCAATCGCTCAAGAGAGCCGCGAACAATCATCTGCTGGTCAAAGGCCTGCCCCTCAAATTTGCACAAATTAATGTAGTGACTGACTTTCAGAATACCGTTTCGTGTTGCGATCCCCGCCAGTGTGATGAAGCCAACCATCGAGGCAACCGATAAGCTGACATCCGCGATCCACATGGCAATCACGCTACCGACCAACGCCAGCGGAATGTTGGCCATGATGACGCCAGCCAGGACTGC
>JANOEV010000054.1:0-1643 GCA_031413695.1 Burkholderiales bacterium | reverse complement strand
CATCGTCATTCCGCAGGCGCTGTTTCCCAAACTCACCGGCGCGAAGGTGTCCGGCCGGCCCAACACGATCTACCACCTTTACCAAAGCGCCTTTAACATCACCGTGGTGCGTTCTGCCGAGCGGTTACGCGCCAGATTGGCCGATGCCGAAAGTGCCGGGGTGCTGGGTGTGAAAATTCGTGCACCGTTGCTCGAAATCCGACGGGTTGCCATGACGTTTAACGACGTGCCGGTCGAATTCCGCCGCTCATTGGTCAATACCGAGCACTACGAATATTTCAGCGATCTGGCCAAAAATAACCAGTGACATCCCGGGCAGCGATTAACCGGCCACCGATACCTGCGCCAATCCGCCGTCAACAATGATGTTCTGCCCGGTGATGCCGTTGGAATCATCTGCCGCAAGGAACAGCGCGCTGCGTGCCACGTGCCCGGCGTCGAGACGAAACTTGAGACACTGCAATTCAATGAATTTTTGGTCTTCGCCGGCATCGCGCCACAGTGCCTCTTGCCGTGCGGTGACAATCGCGCCGGGAACCAGCGTGTTAACGCGAATGTTACCTTCGCCAAGTTCGCGCGCCAGCGTGCGCGACAGGCCGGAGATGGCCGCCTTGGCCGAGGTGTAGCCGACCAGATTCGGCCGCCCGCGCATCCACGATACCGAGCCCAGATTGATGATCGAGCCGCCGCCTGCGGCCGCCATGCCGGGGGCAACCTGTTGGATCGCGAACACCTGATGTTTCAGATTTAGCGCCAGACAATTGTCCCAATATGCCGGCGTCAACTCGGCGAGCTTGTGGCGTGAATCGTTGCCGGCGTTGTTGACCAGCACACGAATCGCACCCAGTTCTGCCTCAACCTGCCGAAGATGCGCCTGCAACGCATCGATATCACGCACGTCACACAAACCAAATCGCGGGGCGTGTTTACAGATCGTCGACAGCTGCGCCACCAGCGCCTCGCTCGATGCCTGGTCGATGTCACAAAACGCCACACGTGCGCCCTGCCCGGCAAAATGTTCCACCAGCGAGGCACCAATGCCAGAACCGCCGCCGGAAACAAACACCACACGATTGTCGAGACTCGGATAGATGGTTTTGGCGGTCATTGCGCCTTCCAGATGATAGTTATTGAGGTGATTATCCTACGCCACACCGTTTTTGGTGCGCGGCTGCCATTGCATGGATCAATCGACATAAAACGGCTCGGCGCGTCCCGCAACATCCAGTTCACAGGCGAAGATGCCACCGGCATGTGGATCGGTCAGGCGTTCGGCGGCCGATGCGCCTTCGCTGGCGGTGGTGATGTACATTGTCTTGAAGTCCGCGCCACCAAACGCCACCATGGTGGTGCGCTTTGCGGCGACCATGATTGTCTGGCGGAGCGTGCCGTCCGGTGCGTAACACGCGACCCGGCCGCCTTCGTACTGGGCGCTCCAGTAATTGCCATCGAGATCGATCGCCGCACCATCTGGGCGACCGGCGTAGTTGATGTTTGTTTTGTCGCTGTCCCGCACAAAAAACGTTTGTCGCGCACCAACCGTCCCCTTTGCCGCACGCCGCATGACATGCACGCGGGACTGGCCGCTGGCGTGTGGACGGCGGCGGCCCAGTGGGGGCCCTTTACCCGAGAGGAGCTCGCCC
>JANOEV010000053.1:0-3671 GCA_031413695.1 Burkholderiales bacterium | reverse complement strand
GCATACGGGTTGTATGGATCTGCGTATGACGTTGCAAATGCGCTCACCGATGCCAAACGCGAGGCAAAAAAGATCAGCGGCTGTTCGCTGTTTATAGAGCGTCGTCAGCGCGCACCAGATTGAATGGCATCGCCACAGAGGCACTTTCCACAACTGTCACGCCGGGAATGCCCTTCACCGGTGACTCAGGGGAGCTTGAGTGCCTTCTGAATATCTTCCCAGGAAACGTATTTGAAATTTTGGGGCCCTGGCGGCATTTGCTTGTATCCGTCATGAACCACCAACATTCCACGCGGGAACATCGGTCCCAGCGACTTTGAGGTGACTTCAAGGCCATCCGTCTCTGATGTCCCGTCAATCGACTTGGCCGCATTGATGCCAACCCGAAACGCGCCACGATACCTGTATGGCGGTGATGCATCCATCACGACATAGCTGTCATTGCCTTGGCTCGAAACAACCAGATAGTTTTCCCGTTCGGTTTGATAGAGTCCAAGACCCTCAACATCTGCGACAATCGACGCGCCAACAGACGCGATCAGGTTTAAGTTGGCGGACTGCCCGGAATTTGATGACAGTACCCAAACACCCCGTTTTTCTTCTCCGATAAAAACACGCTCATTGGCTTCGTCTACAACACATGCTTCGGGTTGGCTCGCAACACGAAATCGCCGCAATAACTGGCTCGTCCAACGCTCATCATTCTTGAAAATTCGAACATGCAAGAAGCGCCCGTCTTTGTCATTGACATAAACTTCCAACTCCTTTGTTTTGGTCAAACCTGAACAGATACCGTATATTTCGCCAAATTCAGTTGCCAAACGGGCTTCTTCTTTCACCAGCCCATCGCCGCCGATGGAAAATATCGCGATTGCATTGTCATCTCGATGACTCGCAACCGCAATATCAGTCGAGCGGCCATCAATCAGCACGCCCTGCCGCAGGTCAACATTGTTCACGCGACCGACAGGCAGATACTGAAGCTCCCTGCCGTTCAGATCGTAGACAAATAGTCCCTTTTTCTTGTTGGTACCCAATACCCTGCTTTTGGTTAGCTCTGACGGATGAATCCATATTGCAGGATCATCTGCTGCATCACCAAACTGCAACATTGGATCTGTTTGCGCCACAGGCATCACGATGGGAACGGCACTATTCGGTAACGAAGGTAACGGGGCGACATGCGCGCCGGCCGGTGCCATACGCTTCCATCCAGTTGCACCTTTTGCGGAAAGCCAAAACGTGCGGGCGTGCGCGAATTCGTTCAACTCGGAAATAGCATTTGAAAAAGCGCTCGAGCCCCCATGGCGGATAGCTTGCATCGCTGGCCAGGGTGCCTCGATATCCGCCCGTCCTGAGCGTGTAGGTATCCGATATTGCCGCATCACACCACGATCAACGACGGTAACTGCGCCAGGACTTGCGGCGATCCACTCGACATTTTTGCTGATTGTACTTCTGCGAGACGATGGTGCAACCAGGTGCCGCAACATCACCTCTTCCCGCGAAATATCGTACGCCCAGAGGCCGATTGTCGGCTCCACCACATAGAGTAGTTTTGTGAGGTCATCTACCCTGCACACCGGCGCATTTGCAGGCAATGCCAAACGCCGGATCAACGCGTGGCCCTCCTGTCTTATCAACCACTGTTCGGATACACCATTTTTTCCCAGCACAAAGAGCTGGGGATATCCTTGTGAGTCACGGTACAGACACATCGATTCAATCGAAAACGCCAGCGCTGGCAGCGGTGGTAGCGCAGTGATCTCTTTGCTACCCACGTGCAAAATTGTCGGCTGATTCGAATCTGAGTCGAGTAGTACGGCAATCATGCCTGGTTCAGATGTGCTGCCAACAATGCGGGCATCGAGATGCTTACCCCGAACGGCGAACTTTGCAATTTCTTTGCCCTGTGCTGAAACGAGCTTCAATACTTTTTTTTCCAACGAGAGCCAGCCACCCTGCGGCGTATTCACCGCCTCTTTGGCAGTGGCCGGGGGTGGCGTTTGCTTCGGGTTTGATTCCGTGCCCGCAAAGGCACGACCTTGCAAAATCACTGCGACAGCGAGTACCAGGAAGTGCAAGCAATTGCGTAATTTCATGTTTATTGGCGACTTTTGATTACAAGGGCGGCTCCACAAGAAAAGTGGAGCCGGCAATGACGATTACGCTGTTTATCTAGAACTAGAACAGATTAGCTTTGACGGTGATTCGATAGGTGCGCCCGTACTGTTCATTTTGCGCGTTGTAGGTTGTTGAGCCTTGATAGGTGTAGTACTTCTCCCGGTTCAGGTTCAGGCCTTCAAATACCAGCTGCGTACTTTTAGTAAGTTGATATTTGACTGACAGGTCAAGCTGATTCTGGTTATCGACCCAAATATCCTGATTCGAATTCAAGATGTCACTGCCTGTTTGCAATAAATAACGCGACTTCGCATTCAACGCCAGTCTACCGCTGAAAGGTCCAGCTTCGTAGCCGAGCATGATATTCGTCACCCGGTCAGATTGACCCGGCAGTGAAACATTACGTGACAACACAAAGTTGGCAGCGCGATCAAAACGCGCCAAGTTTGCGGTAGAACTTGTATAGGTAACGTTTGCGCCAACAATAATGCCACCCATCCAGCCAGGCAACATCCGTAGTGCATGTTGGTACGACACTTCCACCCCACTTACCCGGGCACCGTCTCCATTCGCGAAACCGGTTGCATTGGTAAATGCAGTGAAAGCACCGGTTCCGGCAAGGTTTGTCTGGTAGGTGAAATCGCGAATGTCCTTCGTAAAATAATAGAACGACGCAACACCATCCTCGCCGAGTACGCGCTCAATGCCGATATCGAAGTTGGTCGACTTCAGTGGATTCAGATCAGGATTGCCGATGGTTGCTTCGGTCGGGCTGCTGAATTGCACACCAGGTGCCAATTGATTGAAGTTGGCACGAACGACAGATTTGGTGAGCGCCGCACGGATGCTGGTTTCTTTATCAATATCACGGCGGATTTGCAGGTTTGGCAACATATCTGAGTACGAGCGGCTGGCAACACGTGGGGAAACGACGTTGGTGGCGGACAATTGGCTGCCGACTGCTTCAAACTTGGTGCGTTCGTTACGCACACCAACCAGCACATTCCATTTTGCTATATCTGTTGTTGACTGGATGTAAAACGAGTTGATGTCTTCATTCATTTTCCAATCACTCACCGTTGATGCCGCCAAACTGGCCGCCGCTTGACGGTTCAACCCTGCCACCCTAGCGCGTACGATGTTTTGATCAATCGCATTTCCAATCCGCTGCGGAAAGGTAATGGCGTTTCCGGTCAGAAAGCTGGCCAGCGTTGTTGGCCCGACACCCCAATAGTTAGGGCTTGTCGTCGTGGCGCTGGTAAACGCCCACTGGTCGGTATTGTTGGTCTTTTCCCGACGGCTCGCCTTTGCGCCAAATTTTATTGTACTTTCCGCTTCACCGAAGTTCATCTTGCGCGACAAATCAAACTTCGCGTGATTTTCCTTATCCTTGCTCAGGCGCTCTTGGAACGTAATCCCGTTCAGATTGTACAGATTGGGGTCATATAAATTTGCCGGCCGCGTCGGTGCGCATCACGCGCCGGACATCGAGCCACTCCGAGGAAACGCCATGGTAGTGGAGATAGGCGGCCACGATCCGCGAACTC
>JANOEV010000052.1:0-20875 GCA_031413695.1 Burkholderiales bacterium | reverse complement strand
GATCGGGCTCGACGGCAACGAGCGGCGGCTCGCCGCTGCCCGGCGACATCAGCCGGCGCAGCTTCGTGTCTGCGTCGCGCGCGTAGAGGCGAGCGCCCTTCGCGTACGCCTCGTCTACCCACGCCGAGCCCGAGAGCGGATCCGCCGACAACACCAGCAGGTCGGCGTCCGCGCCGGCCTCGATGACGCCCTTGCTCCTGCCGAATCCGAGCAGGCGTGCCGGCACGCGCGCCGACGGGGACATTTTGCCAACGGTGGGTGTGGGGCAAGCTGGTGAGCGTGGTGATGTTGATGGTCTGGTTGGTCACTGTGTTAACGGCGGTGAATTCCACGCCGGTAATGGTGGGTATGGGCAGGGCTGCTGGTGGGGTTCCCGGTGGAATGCTAAACAGACCCGGCGTGGCATTGGCGGTGGCAATGGCAAACAGATCAATACCGGCCGGTGCGATAAAGAACGGGCTAAGTGTGGCCAGGCTGATACTCGGTTTTGCCCGCACGGTGATGGTGATGGGGGCGCTGGTGGTGGTTTGATTGCCGGTTTGGCCAACGGCGCTGGTAAGCCTTGCGGTGATGGTGTGTGCACCTGCGGGCGGATCGTTCCACACAAAGTTGACGGTAGTGCTGCTGGTATTGTTGCCCGCTGGGAAGGTGTAACCACCAATCAGCGTGCTGCCGTCAAAGATGTCGATGTTGGTGATGGGGCTGACTGGGCTGACGGCATTGATGGTGATGGTGATAGGCCCATTGAGCAACGCGCCATTGAGCGGTGCATTGATGGCAATGCTTGGCGTGGTGCTGGTAGGAGTGACATTGAGTGCGTTGGATGCGGCACTCGTGCCAACAGTATTGGTGGCAGTCATGCTGCAGCTGTAGACCACCGCACTCACCATGCTGGTCACACTGATCGCGGTCGGGTTGGGGTTTTGTACGGTGACAGCAACAGTTGCCGTGCGCTTGGTTTGACCGGGGGCGCTGCAGGATGCGCTGTAGCTGGTGATGGTGCTGCCGCCGTTGTTAGTGGGTGCGGTGAAGCTGAGTGTGGCGCCACCGGGGTTGGCAGTGGCGGCGGTGATGGTGGGTGCACCGGGGACAGTGGCGACGGGCACCACGACGGCACCGCCGAGTACCGGGACGACCTTGCGTAATGGGTCACTGGCGAGGCTGCCGATTTGGCCGCTGCCGTTGCCGCCCCAACACAGGCTGCCGCCGTTGATGACGGCGCAGGTATGGATCTGCCCGGCGGCAATGGCAGTGACACCGCTGCCGGCGGGGATGGTTTGCACCGGGACCGAACTGGCGGTCGTGGTGCCATTGCCGAGCTGGCCGCTGCTGTTGTTGCCCCAGCATTGCACGCCACCATCCACCACTGCGCAGCTGTGGGTTTGGCCGACGGCGACGGCGGTGGCGTTGCTATTGGCGGCTATGGCAGTCACCGCAACACTGCTTTGCACCGTGCTGTTATTGCCAAGTTGACCGGCATTGTTCAGTCCCCAGCAGCGTACACCGGCGTTGACCACGGCACAGGTATGGTTGATGGCTGCGGCAATGCTGCTCGCACCACTATTATCGGCGAGTGCAACCACTGGTGTGAGACGCGTGGTGGTGCTGCCATCACCCAATTTGCCGGAACCATTGTTGCCCCAGCACTGCGCGCCGCCATTGACCACGGCACAGGTGTAGTCCGCACCGGCTGAAACAGATGTCACGCTGCTCATGGCAGGAAGTGCGGTCACGGTTATCGGTGCCGATCGTTGGGTGGTGGTGCCGTCGCCGAGCTGGCCGGACCCGTTCCCACCCCAACATTGCACGCCGCCATTGACCACGGCACACGAGTGGTTATTGCCCGCCGCGACGTTGGTTGGTGTGTTGGTTGGTGTACCAGCAAGATTGACGATGATGGAGGCGGCAGTCGGATTAAAGGATGAAGCGCCGTTGCTAAGTTGGCCATTTTGATTGCTGCCCCAGCAATGCACGACGCCGCCGACCAGTGCGCATGAATGGCTGGCCCCGTTACTGATGGCGCTGACGTTGCTGCCTTCGACAAACGTGGTGTAGGCGGCCGGGCCGCGTTTGCGATTGGGGTTGCCGAGTTGCCCGGCAGAATTGTCACCCCAACATTGCACACCGCCATTGACCACCACACAGGTGAAAGCGGTGCCGGTCGCGATGGCCGTCGCATTGCTGCCAGTGGCGTGAATCGAATACGGCGTATTGTTTTGGGTCGGCTTATTGTTGCTGAGTTGGCCCCCGGTATCGTTACCCCAGCACGACACCACCCCGTTGATCACGGCGCACGTGTGATAAGCCCCGCCGGTTACCATGGTTGCATTGCCCGCAGCAGGTACTGCAATGGTCGGCGGCGGCGGGAATACCGGCACCTGTGAGGTGCTGGCACCATCACCAAGCTGGCCGTTGACATTCCATCCCCAGCACTGGATGCCGCCGCCGATGACGGCGCAGGTATGTGCAGCACCCGCGGCGATTGCCGTGGCGTTGCTGCCCGCGGGGAATACACTGCGCAAATCATTCGACCCCGCGCCAGCGCCCTGCCCACCGAGCTGCCAATAACTGTTGTATCCCCAACATTGCACACCACCGGACACCACGGCACAGGTGTGGTCGGCGCTGAAAGGGTCGGCACCGATGGCAATGGCTGTCGCGCCACTGTTCGCGGCGATGGTGACGATGGGTGTGGTGCTCTGGCTGCTGCCGCCCGCGCCCAGCGCATTGAGGCTGTTGCCGCCCCAGCATTGCACACCACCATTTACCACGGCGCAGGTGTGTATGCCGCCTGCTGCGATGGCAGTAGCACCACTACTTGCGGCAATCGCCGTGACAGGGGTGCTGCTATTCAGCGTCGTGCCATTGCCGAGTTTGCCGTTGGCATTGCTGCCCCAACACTGCACCCCACCGGCAACCACCGCACAAGCGTGTGACGACCCACTGGCGATTGCCGTGACGCTGCTATTGGCGGCAATAATGCTGGTCGGCGCCACCACGCCATCACCCCAACACTGGACACCGCCATTGACTATCGCGCAGGTGCCGTTTATGCCAGCCGAGACCGCGGTCGCACCGCTGCCGGCGGCGATCGCCACCACCGGCGACACGCTGCTGACGGTTGTGCCGTTGCCCAACTGGCCGTTGGTATTGGTGCCCCAACACAATACCCCGCCGTTTTGTGCTGCGCAGCTGTGACTCTGACCTGCAGCGATGCCATCAGGATTGCTGATCGGTGTATCGACGTCTATTACAACCGGCACATTGGCCGAGCCATTGGTATTGCTTGCACTGACACTGGTTGTGAACCTGCCTGCGATGGTCGGCATACCACTCAGGACAATGGTGCCGGTCCCGTTTGATACGCCATTGATGCCAGACGGCACACCGCCAATGGCAACGCCAGACAGCGGCGGAGCTGAACCTATAACCAAATTAGCCGCGTATGGCTGGCCCAGAATCGCGTTGTCCAATACGGGGGTGACCACCGCCGGTATTGCGGTACTGACGCTAGAGACATAGATAACAACACTGGCAGATACCGTCGGCGCGGCGGTGAAGAGCGCATTACCCGCCTGATTTGCCGTCAGCAGACAATTGCCGGCAGCAACCATTGTCACCGTCGAACCAGTTACCGTACAAATGCCTTGTGTTGACGTGGCAAACACAACCGGATTACCCGATGCACCGCCAGTGGCGCTCAGTGAAAAGGTTGCGCCACTCGAAAATACCTGTGGCGACGGCGGCGCAAAACCGGTGATCAATTGTGGTGCCTGGGCCAGCTGTGTGACGGTGAAAGACTGGAAGACGGTATTGGCCGGGAAAAAATCCACATTGCCGGATTGATTCGCGGCGACGGTACATGTGCCGGCCGCTACGACACTTATCGTCGAGCCGTTGATGGTACAAACGGCCGGCGGGTTGGTGGCGAACGTGACTGGCAACCCTGAGGAGGCGGTGGCATTGACCGTAAACGGCACGTCGCCGACATTGCGACTTTGCAATGCGCCAAATGTGATGGTCTGGAACCCTTTGTTAATCGTGACCAAAATCGCCGACTGTGCGGCAGCGGCAAAGTTGGTGTTGCCTGCCTGATCGGCTGTCACGGTACAGATGCCGGCGGAAAGCATGGTCACCACACTGCCGGTGACCGAACAGATTTGATTCGACGGGGTGGCAAACACGACAGGGTTGCCTGATCGGCCACCGATGGCGCTCACCGTAAAGGTACCACCGGTGGTGAAAAAATAACCACTGGCGGGTGTGCTGAGGTTAAAGATCGTTTGTGTGCCTTGTGTGATGGCAAACGATTGTTGCACCGGTGCTGCCGCACCGACATTATTGTTGCCTGCTTGATTTGCCTCGACGGTACAGGTGCCCACATTGAACAGCGTCACGACGGCACCATTGATCGTGCAAATCGACGGTGTGGTCGTGCTGAAGCTAACGGCGAGTCCGGCGTCGGCCGTCGCCATCACACTGAATGATGTTGTATCCATCGTCAACGGTGCCAATGCACCAAATGAAATAATTTGGCTGGCAGGCGAGATCACCACGTTGGCTGTGACTTCCGGTGCCGCGCTATAGGTCGCGTTACCAGCCTGATTCGCGGTAAGCAGGCAGATCCCTGCGCCCGTAATCGTCACCGTATTACCGACAACCGTACAATATCCACTGGTCTGCGATTCAAATATCACCGGATTGCCGGAGGCACCACCGGTCGCGGTTAAGGCAAAGGTGCCATTGGCAACAAATCCGACCGGCGTGGCTGGTACAAAACCGGTGATGGACTGGCTTAGCAAGGTGGTTGCTGAAACGGTAAACGAGCGCGCCACCGGCACCGCTTGTGCAAAAACGTTATCGCCTGCCTGGTCGGCCGTGACCGTGCAAATCCCGATTGACACCAGCGCTACTGTCGCACCATTGACAGTACAGATTGCTGGTGAGGCTGAGGTAAATGAAACCGGCAGGCCTGAACTCGCGGAAGCGAGCAGCGCGGGCGGCGTCGCGCCGAGGGCAATATCGGCGATCGCGGGGAAGGTGATCGATTGCGCAGACTTACCAATGACGACGGTTGTGGTGACTTGCGGTGCAGCTGCGTACGTGGCGTTTCCTTCTTGGTTCGCGGTCAGCGTACAGGTTCCGGGGCTGACGATGTTGGCAGTGTTTCCTGACACGGTGCAGACGCTTGTTGTCGTCGACGCGAACGTGACCGGGCTACCGGACGCCCCGCCAGTCGCGCTGAGGGCGAAAGTTCCGTTGGCAACAAAGGCAATCGGTGAGGCCGGCGCGAAACCAACAATCGTTTGCGCGAGTAACGACACAGCGGAAACGGCAGTGGTTGCCGTCACTTGCGGGGCGGCGAGATAGGTCACGTTCCCCACTTGATTGGCCGCGACCGTACACAGACCTTGGGTGTTAAGCGCCGTGAGGACATTGGCCGTTACCGAACAAGTTGTTGGCGTCAATGACGTAAACACGACGGGGTTCCCTGATCCGCCACCGGTTGCGCTCAACAACGTGGTGGCACCGAAGGCGATGGATGCAGGCAACGTGAAGCCCGTGATGGCTTGCGCTGTTTGGCCACCGGTGCCGGCGGTCACCTGGAACGATTGATTAACCTGGGGTGCGGCAAAGAAGCTGATGTTGCCACCCTGATTTGCAACGAGTTGGCAGTTGCCAATTGAGATCATCGTTGCAACCGACCCCGCCACGGTACACACCGCCGTATCAAGGCTTGAGATCACCACGGGAAGACCGGAAGACGCCGTCGCGACCACGTTGACCGTCGATTGCGTTAGCGGTGTCGACACAATCGCACCGAACGTAATGGTTTGTGCAGACTTCGTCGGTGCGCCGCCCGCAACGAAGCCGGTGACTGCCACTGCGGAGGCTTTTGCGGTGTTGGTCCCGTCGCCCAGCTGGCCGAGCGTGTTGTCGCCCCAGCAACTGACCAAACCATTGCTATTGAGTGCACAGGCAAACGCGCCGCCAACGCCGAGCTCTGCCGTCAGGCTGTCGAGGCCAGACACATCGGTCGGGGTGTTGGTGTTGTTGATGTTGCCCCAGCACTTCACGCCCCCTGCGTTGACGATCGCACACGACGCTGAGCCACCGATCGCGATACTGGTTGCGCCTGCGCTCAAGCCCGACACATTTGCGGGCAACGGCTGACCTACGTTGTCACCCGTCCCGAGCTGACCATTGCTATTGGCACCCCAACATTGCACACTGCCGCTTGCCAATAACGCACAGGTGTGCAAACCACCGACTTCGACGCCGATCGCCGCGCCACCAAGCGTCGCAACGGTGACCGGGGACAACTGAAATGCGGCGCTACTGCCGTCGCCCAATTGTCCTGCCGAATTGTCGCCCCAACACCTGACATTGCCATTCGCCGCTACCGCGCACGTGTGCTGGCCACCTGCCCGCAAATCGATATTGCCCGAGCCGATGGCAATAACGTCAACCGGTGCATTGCGATCCACGCCGGCACCATCGCCAATCGCCCCACTCGTCCCCGCCCCCCAGCACTTGACAGCGCCGCCCTGCAGGTAGGCACAGGAATGCTGGTTGCCGACGGCAATATCGAGCACGCCGGTTGCGAGCCCCTGCACGTCAACGGGGGTGAGCGAAGGTGTGTTGCTGCCATTGCCCAGCTGACCTCGATCGTTCGCGCCCCAGCAACGCACGCCGCCCGCACTGGTCAACATGCAGGTATGTGATCCGCCGCCTGCCACCGCGACGACACCGGTCGTGACACCAATTACATCGACCGGCGTATTTCTATCTGACGTTGACGCGTCACCGAGCTGCCCGAACGCATTTGCGCCCCAGCATCTTAGGGCGCCCGTTGCGCTCACCGCACAGGCGTGACCGGTGCCAACACCGAGCGCTGCACCGACGATGCTCGGTGGCGGCGGCACGTAGGCCACGAATTCGACGACAAATACCGCTTGTCCCGCCGCGTATATACCATTCCCGGATTGGCTTGCAGAAATCTGGCACGTTCCGACCGAAAGAACGTTCAGCCACAGATTGTTCGCCACAGTGCAAACCGTTGGCGTCGTCGAAATCATGTTGATCGGATTGATCGAACCGTCCGACTGGACAATCAACTGAATCTGCGTTGCACCGTAGAAGGTGGAAGGCGAGCCGGGCTGGTACTTGGTGAGCGTCTGTGGAACGGGCTCGGCGGGGGCAACAAACGTGATCGTCGCCGTGATTGGCGGTGCGGCGCTAAAGAATGCATTTCCCGGCTGCGACGCGGTGATGATGCAATTGCCCGCGTCGAGAACCGTTACGAATGCCGCCGCCACGCGACAAACATTCGGCGTTGAGGTCGTGAACACGACCGGATTGCCAGAACCACCCCCGCTTGCGGACAAGGTGAAATATTTGACAGCGCTGTCGACACTGGATGGCGGGGCGAAATTTGTGATCGTCTGTGGTTGTTGATTGTTCCCAACAACAAAGCTTTGTGAGACGTCTGGTGCACCGATCGTCGTTGGCCCGCCCGGCTGAGAGGCGATGATCGTACATACCCCGCCATCGACAAGCGTGACGGTACCATTGGCGACAGTACAGACTGCCGGGGTTGCGCTTCTGAAGGAAACGCCCATACCGGAAGTTGCGGTGGCGGACAGCGCAAATGGCACGTCCCCAAACATACGCGACCCCGGGTTTTGAAACGCGATGGTTTGGCTTGATGCAATGCCATCAAATAGGCCCGCGACGAAATCGGCATCGCCAGATGTCACTGGGTCCCGCCCGAGTTGTCCATACTGGCTATTCGTGCCCCAACATTTCACGCCGCCGCGGCTGGTCACACCACAGGCGAAGCCACTACCGAGACTGACCGAAATAAAATTGGAAGTTGCACCCGGTACGACTGTGGGTGTGGAAGCGTATGCAGACCCCCAACAGGTCACCGCGCCACTATTGGTTAACGCGCAGCTGGCGTAATCGCCGGCACCGACCGCGCGCAAACCACTGCCCAACCCGGCCACATCGACCGGGATCGGCTGAACAGCCGCCGCAAGACCGTCGCCCAACTGGCCATATGCCGCGTATCCCCAACACTTGGCACCAGCGGCGGTGGTCAATCCGCAAGAGTGGAACTGCCCCAGGGAAACCGCTGTGGGATTGAACCCCCACTGCGGCCTGAGCTCAGGCGCATACAAGACCTCAAATTGCGTCGCCCCTAATGGCTGGTAGCTCTTAACGTTAAATCCCCAACATTTCCAACTGCCGGCAATTTTGGCGCACGCGTTGTAAAAGCCTGCCTGCAGAGATGAGACGATGCCACCCAGCTCAATGACATTCACCGACACGAGCGAACTCGAGCCCGTTGAATCACCCAACTGACCATAGGTGTTATCACCCCAGCAGCTCGTTTCGCCAGTCACAAACGTTGCACAACTATGGTTGCCGCCAAGCGCGACATCCAAGGCTGCACGACCGCCGACGTTGGCCTTGACGGGCGCACTCTGGCTTGCGGTCGTCCCATCTCCCAACTGACCATGTTGGTTATAACCCCAACATTTGACGTCTCCGTTCGATAGCACCGCACAGGTGTGACTCGGCCCGGCGGTGACACTGGTCGCGATGCCGCCAAGCCCGACAACGTTCACTGGCGTCGAACGGTCGGTCGTGGTGCCGTCTCCGAGCGCACCCGAACCGTTGTAGCCCCAACACATAATGCCGCCAATATCGGTGAGTGCACAAGCATGGCGATAGCCAGAGGACACTGAAACAATCCTTTGCGCTGTCGTGCCGGGCGCAACAGAAAAGGACAGCAACGCGGTTGGTACCGATTGATAGTTGTCATTGCCTGCTTGATCCCCGACCAACGTACATTGCCCGTCGCGAAGCAGCGTCACAGTAAGATTGGCTACTGTACAGATGGTCGGCGTTGATGACGTCACGCTCACCGGCAAACCGGATGATGCGGAAACGCCAATCGCAAAGGGCGGGTCACTTGAGGACTTATTGCCAACCGGACTGAACGTGACCGACTGGGCAGCAGGCGCAATTATTATGGTCGCAATTACCTGAGCGGCTGCCGAGCGAGTGGATGAACCCGCTTGATCCGCGGTCACAACGCAGCTACCGGCGCTCAGGATGGTCGCGGTGGATCCGCTCACCGTACAAACACTGGTTGTATTGCTGCCAAAGACCACCGGATTGCCTGACGAGCCGCCGGTTGCGCTCAATGGGATGGTCAAATTCGGCGCATAGGCTACTGTCGATGGCGGCGCGAACCCGGTGATAGTCTGCCCAATCAGACCCAGCGTGTTAACCGTGAACGAGCGGACCGCCTGGGGGGCTGCCAAATAGGTCGCGTCACCCGCCTGATTCGCGGCGATGGTGCAGGCACCGACTTTGATCAGGCTGACCTGATTTCCACTGACGGTACATACCGCCGCCGTCCTCGACGTAAAGGTAACGGCAAGTCCGGCGCTTGTGGACGCGGAAAGCGTCACGGTTGCGGCCGTGAGTGCAGTGGTCGGAACTGGTGTGAAGGAGATGGTTTGCGCAATTTTTGCGATGGTGAACACACGTGTCACATTGGGCGCCGCGTTCCACTTTGCATCTCCGGCTTGCACGGCGGTCACCGAGCATCGTCCGGCGGCAAGCAGGGTGAGGACATTGCCAGATACGTTACAGATACCCGTTGGGCTCGCGGTGAAGGTCACCGGAAGTGAGGACGTCGCCGATCCGGTTAGGCTTAGTGTTGTTGTCGAGAGCGTCGTCGTAGGCGGGGCGACAAAGGCGATTGTTTGCGTGATCTTGGCGATGCGAAATGAATTTGTATCGACCGGCGCTGCTGCAAAGGTTGCATTGCCGCTTTGCGTCGCTTCAACCGTACACAGACCTTGCGCGAGCAGCGTCACGACATTTCCACTGACGGAACATACGGTCGGCGTACGCGTCGCGAATGCGACCGATAATCCTGACGTCGCGCTGGCGGTTATGCTAACCGAACTCGTCGCCAGGGTCTGCGGCAAAATAGTCGGGAAAATGATCGCTTGTTTCTCCAAGCCGACAACAAATGACCGGGTTACCGAAGGCGCGGCCTGTACAGTCGACGAACCGGGTTGACTGGCTGTGATCGAACACGTACCCACCGCCAGCAACGAGACTGTGCCATTTGCAATTGCGCATATCAGAGGCGTATTCGAAGTCAACGTAACAGGCAGACCTGCCGATGAAGTCGCCGTCACGGCAAAGGGTCCAAAATTGACTGACCGCGGTGGAATCTGTTTGAAGGTGATGACCTGCTTGGGATTGGTAATCGCAAAACTTCGGTTCACAGCGGGCGAAGCGGCATAAGTGGTATTGCCTGGCTGCGTCGCGGAGACGGTGCAGGTGCCTGCAGCCACCAGGGTCAGGGTTGTCCCGGCGACCGAACAAGCGCCGGTAGTGGAACTTGAGAAACTGACAGGCAAACCAGAGCTCGCGGTGGCAACAAGATTCGTCGGCGGATCGGTAACAAGCTGCGCAGGCAAGTTTGCAAACGTAATGGCCTGAGTGACGAGCGTGATGTTAAATGAGCGTGTAATGGACGGTGCTGCTGCGAAGGCTGCATCACCGGCTTGCGATGCGACCAAGCTACACGATCCGACCCCAACCACCGTAACGATGCCGCTGGCGACAGTACAGACGGTACTCGGCGAGGTCGTCAAAATTGTGACGGACAGGCTCGAACTGGAGGTCGCCGCCACGGCAAACGGCGGGGTGGTGATCGACTTCGCGGTAATCGGGGCAAAGGTGATCGTTTGAGGAATTTTGGTGATGACAACATTCGATGTCACCTGCGGTGCGGCACTATAGATCGTGTTTCCGGCTTGATTTGCGGTCAGTCTGCAGGTACCAACAGCCAAGACACTGACAACACTTCCAGCGACACTGCAAATAGTCGGCGTTGTTGTCGCAAATACCACTGGATTGCCTGACGCGCCCCCGGTGGCGCTCACCGTAAAGTTTCCACCCGGGGAAAAAACAATCGGAGTCGGCGCGCTAAAACCGGTAATGACCTGTGCCGTCAAGGCAAAAGCCAACAGCGAAACACCTAGCAGCCCAGCGGCTAAAAATGCTGCAAGTCGGAAATGACTTGGTGTGCCGTCCAATTTGACAAGATTGTAGTTTTTGTTCACGCCGATGCCCTGTATTTTTTGTAACGACCCGCTGCTCGACCTGACACCACGTCAACTTGGAACTTAAAACTTCGTCAGAATATTATCATTTGTTAAATCAATCTGGGAAGTGGTAAGCGCAAAAGAATTTTCAGGGCGTTCCGGGAAGCCACGCTGCTAGAATCAAACCCACAAAACCAACAACACCTCTCCCGCCCAGATGACCTCCAATACCCACTTCACCCTGCTTGCAATCATCGTTGCCTATTTTTTGCTGTTGCTTGGTTTGGCGTACATCACCGGGCGGCGCGCCGACAACGAGGCATTTTTTATCGGCAGCCGCAAAAGCAATTGGCTGTTGGTCGCCTTTGGTATGGTGGGGACGTCACTTTCAGGTGTGACATTTATCAGTGTGCCGGGCACGGTGGGCACCAACGGCTTTGGCTATTTGCAGGTGGTGATCGGCAACTGGATCGGCTTCATGACGATTGCGGCGGTGTTGTTGCCGCTGTATTACCGGCTGAAACTGACGTCGATCTACGACTATCTGGATCAACGTTTTGGGGTTGCGGCGCATAAGACCGGCGCGTTGTTTTTTATCCTGTCGCGCACACTCGGTGCGACCGCCAGGTTGTATTTGGTGGTCAATGTATTGCATTTGTTGGTGGGTGCACCGGCCGGTATTCCGTTCTGGGTCTCGACGGCGGTTATCTTGTTGATGATCTGGCTCTATACCTACAAGGGCGGCGTCAAAACAATTGTGTTTACCGACACCCTGCAAACCGCGTGTATGTTGGGCGGGTTGGTGATTTGTGTGTTTTTCCTGATGGACGCCTTGAAGCTCGATGCCGCCGCGCTGGTGGCAACCATCGACAACACCGCCTACACCAAGATTTGGAACACCGATGTCAATGCGCCGGGATTCTGGGTCAAGCAGATTCTTGGTGGTGCGTTTATCGCCATCGCCATGACCGGGTTGGATCAGGAGATGATGCAAAAAAACATCAGCGTGCCGAATCTGCGCGATTCACAAAAAAACATGGTGTTGTTCAGTGTGGTGTTGGTGATGGTCAATCTGTTGTTTCTTTTGCTCGGCGCCCTGCTCTATTTGTTTGCCACCGCCAACAACATCACCGCCACCGGCGACCAGATATTTCCGAGTGTGGTGATACAGTATTTTCCGCAATGGGTGCAGATTATCTTTTTTATCGCGCTGATATCGGCGTTGTTCCCCAGCGCCGACGGTGCGTTAACGGCACTGACGTCGTGTTTTTGTATTGATATCCTTGGCATGAAAAAACAGCAGGATAAAAGCGCCGTGGGCGAAGCCAAACGCACTCATGTTCGTCACGTCACCCACATTACCTTTGCGCTGATCTTTTTTGCCATTGTGATGATTTTTAAATGGATGGACGATAAATCGATCATTGATACCATTTTGAAATTGGCGGGCTACACCTACGGCCCGTTGTTGGGTTTGTTTGCGTTTGGCATGTTGACCAAACGCGCCATCCATAACAGCACCGGTCTGGTGGCTTCGGCGTTGGCGGCGCCGGTGATTTGTTATGTGCTGCAATGGGCGCTGGCAAAAAATCCGCAGGGCTTTCAGCTTGGTATTGAGTTGCTGATTGTCAACGGCCTGCTGACCTTTGCGATGTTGTGGGCGATTTCGACTGCGCCAAGTCAAGGTACGGCGGGACGCAACGGCGAGACGGCGGCGCGCTAGCGTTTTCTTGCGCTTGGATTGCTATGCCAGCGTCCAGCTGGAATCCAGTACGTTGTACCACTGACAAAACGACCGGACTGGATCCCAGCCTTCGCTGGGACGACGAATCGCATGGGCAGCCGGCACCGACGATAGCCTCAAATTAGCCGCCAAAATCGCCTCTTTTTGCGCGATCAGCCGCGCATTGTTGGGCGCATCCTGTTGTTATCGCATTGGGTCTGATCGTTATTCACGGGCTGATGCACCGTCACTTGGGCATCGGAGGCAACAACAATGAATATCGGTAATCACCTGTTGCAGAACCCGTCGGGACGCCGCGCCGGATGGCTGGGCGGAAAAGGCAAACACGCCGACAACAATCAGCAACTCCGCCATGGATTGCAGGGTCTGCAGCAACTGTTTGAAACGTCATGCGGACAGTTTGACGAAGACGAAATGGGCATTGCCGAATGGCGACAGGCGCGGGACGCCTTTGACCGCGCCGTTGATGCATTCGCGGCAAACGCCACGCTGCAGACCATCGAATCATTGTGTGCCATCACCCGGCGCAACATCAATATGGCCATCGAGATTTCAACAGCGCGTTGCTATTACGACGGACGTATCTGACAAACCCCTCATAGCGGGACTTGCCGTAACCCTCCCGCCGGTGGTTACGGCTTTTTTTCGGCCGCGAGCAGGTCAGACAACACGTCGGCCAGGGTCACCGGCTCAAGGCGGTCGTCGAGCTCAACCACAACCAGATAACCACGGTCGAGCCCATCACGGGTAAAGGCTTTGACCAACGACAGTTGATCGCTCGACTGCATGCGGCCATCGGCGGGCTGCCACGTTTCCATTGCGACCAGGCAACCGGCCGATGGCGTGCCGGGAAAAAATGATGCGCCACGGTAGTAGTCTGAATTGATGGTGGTGCCGTGTATCAACATTTCGTCTCGCCCGGCCACACCAGCCAGGAAAGCCTCTTTAAAAGGCGAGTATCCACGCCACTTTTCAGGCAAAAATGCTTCGTAATCCGCAGCAGTCCAGGTGTTTGCAATCTGTTTTTCATCGACGTGTTCGAACTCGGCGCGTGTTGCTTCGACGGGTATTTTGGATTCCAAATACGGCGTCGGGCCGATCCACTTGTTGGTTGCGGTGCCGGCACCGGTAATGGTGAACAATCCCTGCGGCGTATTGCCGTTGGTAATGGTGCCCGGCAAATTGGTTATCGCATTGGCCAGATGCGCCACATTGAACACGCTGCCATCGGCCTGCCGGACAAAACGCCCGTCGGCACCACGCACCACTGCCAACCCAAAACGGCGGCGATCCTGCCGCTGAAAACTGAACACCACTGGTTTGCCGGCACGGTAAGGATGCGCCAACAAATCAATCAGTGGCGGCCGGTTGCGGATGGTCGCGGTCAGGTCGTTGGTCAACACATATTCCAAGCGCTGCAAACGCGGCTCGATTGCCCAATCGGCAAAACGATTTTTCATGTTGGCACGGATAAATTCGCGTTGGCCGACCGATTCATCGGCCTTTAACAACGCGTACGCGGCAATGGCAAATTCGCGTGGCGTGGCAATCCGGCCCAGCAACGACACCATTTGCGCGGCGGTTTCTGTCGGGTACAGCGTATATGCCGCCGACAATATGCCGCGTTGATAAGTGGCATCCTTTTCCGGCAATGACGGCAACGCCGCCAACACCAGTTGCAGGCCGGCCGGTTTTTCAACATTCAGAAAAGCAATATTCCACAATGCGCCCGGCACAATATTGCCCGGGTCAAACCCCGCCGGCAACGCAATGGCGTCACGAATTGTTTGTAGGGCATTTTCCCGCGCAACGCGCTCGCCTTCGGTCGAGGCAATCGGCGCAACAAAATCAGCCGGCTGGTATGCCGCAATTTCGGCCGGCGAATGACGCTTTTCGGTTGGTGCCACTGCACAACCGGCGAGCAACACCAGCAACAAAGCGGACGTCACACGTATGGCGCGCATCATGCCGTCACTGGACTCTTGCGGCGCAACGCTAACGAACATTTGTCACCATTGGTTTGTCGGCTGTTTTGCGTAGTTCAATATACGTCGACTCACCAGCACGTTTATCAATTACCCACGTCTGCGGTGTATCAATAAAGCGTGCGGCATAACTGGTGCTGTGGCTACCGGTAACCAATCCGGATTTGCTGTCCTTGCACCAGATGATGATCGCCCCGACCTTGTCAAATTGAACGGTGTAGGCTTCAGCGCAGCCATTGCCGCCAAACGCGCCGCCCTTGCGTTCCGGCAAATGGACAATGGTGTGTGTGTCTTTTCCCGATCGTTTGAACGTCCCGACCTCGGCTTCAATTTGATAGGCGATGCGGGTTGCGCCATCGGTCAGGATGTCACAGCCTGACACCAACAGCATCACCGCCGGCAAACAGCAGACGCGCAAAATTGGCCCAATCATTTTTAACCTGCTAATCGGCCGTACATAAACAATGCGTCACGGCGGCAAACGGAAAACCCGTTTTGCCGCGCTCGGCCATTTCCGCCAGCCACGTCAATTCACGCTGCGCTTCTTCCGCCACACCGATTGGTGCCACGCCAGACATCAACTTCAGGCCAAATTGTTTGGTGAGCATGACGTTGGCCTGCGTCGCAAAACGTTCGATAAACTGCTCGAACTTGCTGCGGTCGGTTTCGATGTACGAGACGCGCGCACTGTCATCGAGTTTGGCGCGGGTGGCGGCGGCCTTGATGGCGTCACCGAAGCTGCCGGTGCGATCAACCAGGCCGCGTTCCTTGGCCTGGGCGCCCGTCCAGACACGGCCCTGCCCGACATCGTCAATCTTGGCCTGCGTGGTTTTGCGCGCTGCGGCGGCTTTGGTGGTGAAGTCAGTGTATATGCGTTCGACACCGAGTTTGACCAGCTCGGCCATGCGCGGATCAAGCGCCCGGCGCGGGTCGTACATGGCGTCGCCCAGCCATGTGGTGTGGTAGCCGCCGGTGTATAGCGATAGTTTTTCCATGGCCTTTTCGCCGGTCGGCAAGATGCCGATTACACCAATTGAGCCGGTGATGGTGGCGGTGTCGGCGATGACTTCATCGGCTGCCATTGCAATCCAATAACCACCAGACGCGGCCACACTGCCCATCGACACCACCACCGGCTTACCGGCGGTACGGGTCAATTCCAATTCACGGCGAATGAGTTCCGAGCCATAAGCACTGCCACCCGGCGAATTGACTCTGAGCACAATGGCTTTGATCTTGTCGTCATCACGTGCTTTGCGGATCAATTCAGCCGTGGAGCGACCACCGATCTTCCCGGGCGGTGCGTTACCGTCACCAATTTCGCCCTCGGCCACCACCACGCCAATGGCATCACCACCAAAACGCGGCTTGACCGTCGCCAGATAGTTGCCGAACGACACCTGCCGGAAGGTTTTTTTGTCCTCGTCTTTGGCGCCACGCTCAATCATGATGGCGCGAAATTCGTCGCGGGTTTTGATGCCGGTAATCAGCTTGCCGTCGAGCGCGAGTTTTGCCATGTCACCGGCGGTTGCCCTGAGGCGTTGCACGCTCTCATCAATGCCCTTGTTGAGCGTGCCGACTTCTAATTTGCGCGCCGTCTCAACGTCGGTGGTGTATGTCGCCCATAACGCGTCGTACAAATATTTGTCCGACTCCATGGTTTCTTTGGATGGCGCGATGGTGAAGTATGGCTCACCGAAATTTTTGTATTTGCCGGAACGGATCACGTTGGCCGAGACACCAACCCGATCAAGCGCGGCCTTGTAATAGTTGCGATATCGTCCGTAGCCTTGCAGCATTACCATGCCCATCGGGTGCAGGTAAACCTCGTTGGCATGCGCCGCAATATAGTAGCCGGCCTGACTGTAATTGCCGCCCCACGCCACCACCTGTTTGCCGCCAGCCTTGAAGCGATTGAGCGCCGCGCCGACCTCGCGCAGTGTGGCCAGGCCGGCGCCTTCGAATTCGTCGAGCTGCAATACCACCCGGTCAATCTTTGAATCCTTCGCCGCCGCGTCAAGCACGGCGAGGATATCGCGCAGCTGGGTTTGACCGTCGCCACCATCGCCTAATTGGCTGAGAAGCTTGTCACGCGGACTACCTGACGATTGTTCGACAATTTTGCCGTTCAAGCTCATCACCAGCGCGGTTTTTTCCTTGATGCCGGGCTTACCTGGTGCCAGTATTGCGGCCACCACAACCAACACAATCAACAAGAACAGGACATTTAACAAAAACCGCCGGCTGGTATCGACCGCTCCCCATATTTTGGCGATGATGGATTTGCGTGGTGGTTGGCTTTGCGGATCTTGGGAATAGGACATGACGACTCCAATGAAAGTACAGACTTGCTGATTCTCGGCGCTATGGGCGGGTAATCCGATGCCCTTGCGACCACCTGCGGATTATGTCACCTGAGTGGTGTCATTGCCGGAACGGTCGGCATCGTTATCGGGCATGAGCGAGCGCGGCAGACACCCGTTGTTTGAAATAGCCGCTCTGCAAGTATGGATATAGCGACTTGCCCGGGCATGCCGTATCGGCAGCGACGTCTTTATGCCCGACGATCCTATCCGGCGAAATACCAAATCGGCGGGACAGCATGACCATGGTCGCCAACACGGCATCAAGTTGCGCGGCATTCGGCTCGACCTCTTCAAAATTGCCCAACACCACAATTAATGCATGGCCGGTTGGATCGTAGGCGGTGTTGGTGTCGCCGGCAATATTGATGTCGCGGCCCTCATACACACGACCATCGAGGTCGATCAGGTAATGGTACGGAATGTCGTGCCACATTCTGGTCCCGCGCGACCAGGATTGCAGGTTTCGCAAATATTGCTGCGGGTCCTTGTCGCGCAAAAATGCCACCCCGCCATGATGCAGCGTGATTCGTGTCGGCACGTGTTTTTTTACCGTCGAAACATCGCTGCGGGTGCCGCCCCATTGTTCGACCGACACCACCGCCGGCGGCAACACGCGCGGGGTGGAAGACTCTTTTGACGCAATGGGTGCCGTCGCACAACCGGCAAGTCCCGCTGCCAGCAATGCAGCGACGAGTAAATTTTGACGCAGGGTTGACGGCAATTTCAACATCCTCGAAAACGTCATGCGGATACCTCCTGATTCGCCGGGCCTGATATCGCCTCCGGCAACATCGCCAACGTTCGCTGCGATTCAAAGCGGCGCGGCACACCGCTGATCGGGTCGATAAAGGCAATCGATTGTGCGAGCAATTGCAACGGCTTGGACATATCCCCGTCACCGTCAAATACATGGCGCGGATAAATCTGATCGTTGACGATCGGCATGCCGAGTGACGCCATTTGAATCCGTAACTGGTGTTTGCGACCGGTGATGGGCGTCAATCGATAGCGGGCAAAATGGTTGTTGTGAGTCTCGACCTGAATTTCGGTGTGCGCGTTTGGTTCCCCCGGCTCTTCACACATGCGCATGAAATGGTCGCTCTCGACAATCCGGCTGCGGCAGGTCATCGGAAAGACCAAATCAGCACGCCACGGCGCGATCGCCTGATATTGTTTATCAACCAGGCGGTGTTGAAACAGCGTCTGATAGGCACCACGCGTGGCGGGTTGTTTGGTGAACAGCACCACACCCGCCGTTTCGCGATCAATACGGTGCATGGGCGCGATGTCGTCCAGACCCAATTTGCGTTTGAGACGGACCAGTAACGTCTCCTGCAAAAAGCGACCACTCGGTGCCATTGGCAAAAAGTGCGGCTTATCCACGGCAATCAAAAAATCATCCTCAAACAAAATCACTTCGTCAAACGGGATGCGTGGCTCATCGGCAATGCTGCGGTAGTAAAACAGTTTGCGGTTGCCCACATATGGCGCGGTCGGCGAAACCGGCAGCCCGTTGGCATCGGTAATTTCGCCTTGCCCAAGGCGCGCCTCGATTTCGGCGCGCGACAACGTACCAAACCGCGTGACCAGATAGTCGAGCACGTTGCGCCAGCGGCCATCCGGATCTTGTGGCAGGGTCACGCAACTCGGCCCCACGCCGTTTCGGGTCGGCAGTATTTGTTTCACGCGGGCGGTCGTGGCGGGCAGATTAGTTCGCCGCGTCGAGGCGTTTGGCGCGTGCCAGCCGCCATTCACCATCCGGCTCTTCGTTGTAAACGTCTTCGAGCGTGGTGTCGGTTTCTTCGAGTTTGGTATCGAGCGCAATGCGGTTGTCAAACACAAAACACTCGCCTTCCCAGTCACGTTCGGCGTCCGGCATCTGTTTGAAATAATTCAAAATGCCGCCCTCGAGTTGATAGACCGGAATATCCATATCAAGCATCCAGGCGCTGGTTTTTTCGCAGCGAATGCCGCCGGTGCAATACATCGCCACGCGTTTGCCGTCGCGCTTCCATTCGTCGAGATGCGTTTTGACGTAATTTGGGAAGTCACGGAAATTTGTCACCTGCGGGTCAATCGCATTTTTGAACCGGCCGAGGCGGAATTCAAAACTGTTGCGGTTGTCCAGCAGTACCACGTCGTCCTTGGTGATCAGCTCACGCCATTCGGCCGGACTTAAATTGATGCCGGTTTTGGTCGCTTCAACGCCATCGATACCCAGCGGAACGATCTCGGCCTTGACATGCACCTTGAGTTTGCGAAACGGAACGGTCTTGCACGGGCTGCGTTTGAACACCATGCCGGCAAAACACCCGCCGGCAAATTCCGCGCTGGTCAACGCCGCCTCGATCGCGGCAATTTGTGCGGGTGTTCCGGCGAGCATGCCATTGATCCCTTCATGCGCCACCAGAATGCTGCCGAGTAAACCGGAGGTCAACACGCGCAAATCCGCCGCGACCGCATCGGGATCATCCAAGCGGACAAATTTATAAAACGTGGTATGGGTGGGTCTGAGGTCGGTATCGGGGTTGGGCGGCTGCACGGTAATGGTATCTGCTGATGAAAGTGGGTCATTTTCCCACGAACCAACCCACGCGCCTTGAACGGGCGGCGTTCGGCGGCGCGTGACCGCGTTTTTGACTTCGCCAATGTTCGATCCGTGCCGGCGGCCGCGGGTGGGCAAAATAGGCTGAATCAGGCTGAATCAGGTAATGCCGTTGCCAAAAATATGGCGTCGAGCGACAAAAATGGTTCGGCGTGCTTGGCGGAAGCTCGTCTAACATACTGATATAACACGGGAAAAACTTATATTTTGTTTTTTTGATCAACGGAATGAACTTTACCGTCTCAAAAATGACTAAATGGTCACATTTTGACCGGACAAGCTAAACCTTAAGTTTTTCGGCGCGCCCTCCGGTCGTTTTGTCACCATAAAAAACGTATCTCTTCCCACACCCCAAGGAGTATTTAATGAATCGTTCGTTGACCTCGCTTTTTGTTGGCGCAGCACTTGCTGTTTCTTCAACTGTCGCATTTGCGGCAAAAGATATTGTTGATACCGCCGTGTCCGCCGGCAA
Source organism: Burkholderiales bacterium (assembly GCA_031413695.1). GTDB lineage: Bacteria > Pseudomonadota > Gammaproteobacteria > Burkholderiales > Usitatibacteraceae > UKL13-2. The sequence continues at coordinate 562 of JANOEV010000052.1, read as the reverse complement.
CTTCAAAACCCTCGTGACCGCCATTCAAGCTGCCGGCTTGGTTGACACGCTCAAGGGCAAGGGCCCGTTCACCGTATTTGCGCCGACCGACGAAGCGTTCGCCAAAATCCCAAAGGCTGACCTGGATGCGTTGTTGAAAGACAAGGCAAAGTTGACCGCGGTGCTGACATACCACGTGGTACCGGCAAAAGTCATGGCTAAAGACGTCAAGGCTGGTGACGCACCGACCGTTAACGGCAAGGTACTCAAGCTGACCACCGACAAGGGTGTGATGGTCAATAACGCCAAAGTCATCAAGACCGACGTCGCCGCAACCAATGGCGTCATCCACGCAATTGACACCGTTCTGCTGCCGTAATTTGTTTCGCGGCATTGATGCGCGTGGTTTGCCGGTTGATGGCGGGCGCGTGAATAAAGCCGGTTTTACGTTGTGATGAGTGAGTTGTTAAAACGGGGTGCACATTTTTATGTGTACCCCGTTTTTTTATCCTGCGACCCGCCGATGCATGCTGCTTAAGCGGGCTGATCCGGTGGCGCGGCGGTTGCTTGCCGCGGATCGCGC
>JANOEV010000051.1:0-1802 GCA_031413695.1 Burkholderiales bacterium | reverse complement strand
ACCGGCTCGGGCAAAAGCACCACGCTGTATTCAGCACTCTCGGCAATCAACGACCGCAGTTTGAAGATTGTCACTGTTGAAGATCCGGTCGAATACCGGATGTCAGGCATCACCCAGATTCAGACCCATTCGGAGATTGGTTATACCTTTGCCCGGGCGCTGCGCTCGATTTTGCGCCACGACCCGGATGTGATCATGATCGGCGAGATTCGTGACGCCGAAACCGCTGAAATCGCCATCCAATCAGCATTGACCGGGCATTTGGTGCTGGCAACCATCCATACCAATGACGCGCCGTCGGCATTTACGCGTTTGCTGGAAATGGGTATTGAACCCTTCCTCCTGGCGACCTCGGTGCGGGCGGTGCTGGCGCAGCGCTTGGTGCGCAAACTCGATCCGGCCAGATCGGCCCCCGTCGCCGCGCCAAATTGGCTTAACGACGAGTTTTCGACATTGGCAGAGGCCTATCCGACAGCCATGCCTGCCAAACCAACCTTGATGGCGCCGGCATCGGGCAATGATGACGCCAGCGCCTATCGCGGCCGCTCCGGCATCCACGAATTGTTGACCGTCACACCAGCGATTCAGGACGCTATTGTCGCCCGCAAATCGTCGATGGAATTGGCCGAAATCGCCCGCCACGGCACCAGCGGATGGAAATTTCGCACCCTGCGTGAAGATGGCTTGATCAAGGCGGCGCATGGACTGACCAGCGTTGAAGAGGTGTTACGTGTGGCCGGCTCACAAAGTCAGGGCATCGGCGCGGAAGACGCGATGCTGGCTGAAGATTCGGCGCGGTAACAAATCAAATGCCGCAATTCCGTTTTGAAGCTGTAAACCCGCAGGGCGCCATTGTCGAAGGGCAGATGGACGCCGCCGACGCACAAGCTGCGTTGTTGAAGCTTGGCGAGCAGTCGCTGATGCCAACAAAACTCGAATCAGAGGGGGGTGTTCCGGCCGAAAATGCCGCAAACGCCACGTCAATGCTGGGGTTTGCCAAAAGCACCAAGGTTTCGACGACTGAAAAGATTCTGATCATCCGTGAGTTGGCGACACTGTTGCGCGCGGGGATTACCCTGGTCGATGCCATCGATTCGATTGCACTCGCCCGCGCCGGCGCGCCGGCCGGTATCGGGCTGCGCCGGACGCATCGAAGTCTCAATGCCGGCAGCCCGTTTGTGAAGGCGTTGGCCGAATCCAAAATCGAATTCCCGCAATATGTCGAGCAGCTTGCCGCCACGGGCGAGATGACCGGCAAATTGGCGCCAGCGCTGGCGGATGCGGCCAAACAAATGGAATACGACGAGCGAGTGGCGCAGGAGATGCGCAATTCGCTGACTTATCCGGTGATTTTGATTGTCGCAGGCATTGCTGCCGTGCTGATGATTTTTTTGACCGTGGTGCCGCGCTTTGCCAATCTGGTCAAAGGCAGCCGCGGCGCGGATATTCCGGAAATTTCGCTGATTGTGATCAAAATCGGCGTGTTTCTGCAGGCAAATTGGTTGTGGTTTTTACTTGCCGCACTGGCCGGTGCCGGGTTGTTTTACCTGAGCATTCGCGAGACGGCGGGTCGCACCCGTTGGCTGACGCGGTTGTCAAAAATGCCGCTGGTCGGTGAATGGCTGACCGAAGCGGAAATCGGCCGCTCGAGGTTCCCCTTTTCCCACGGTCGCGCGCCCGTGCAACCACTCGCGACAAGCGCGAGCACGGCGAGCAGGACGAAGCGTCGAGTCACGTCAGGGTCCCTCGCGGAGTACGAGCGTTCCTTCGACCACGTCGTCCTCCAGGGACGAATCGCCTCC
>JANOEV010000050.1:0-9646 GCA_031413695.1 Burkholderiales bacterium | reverse complement strand
CAAACTACGCCAACCGGCACGCGTTCTCGAAACACAAACCGGCACTGCCGCTCTATACCGTGGAGGACGCAAAATTTGCCTTGACGCTGATCTGCCCGATCGATTTTGCCGAATCACACCCGGTCGCCAAAGGCATTTCGGTACGACTCGAACGCAACGGCCATATCCTCGGCTCATCGTCACTGACATTTGATATCGGCGGTCGCAAGCTGGTGTTTTCCGGCGACCTCGGCAGGTCGAATGACGCGGTCATGCGACCGCCGGTCGTATTGACCGGGGCGGACTATCTGGTTGTTGAATCGACCTACGGCGACCGGCTGCATGAAAAAATCGATCCGGCAGACGCACTGTGTGCCGTGGTCGATCGAACCTTGCGCCGCAATGGTGTGGTGGTTATTCCGGCATTTGCGGTTGGCCGGGCGCAATCGATCATTTACCATCTCCACCAATTGCAAAAGTCCCGGCGAATTGCGAATGTGCCCATTTATTTGAACAGTCCGATGTCGGTTAATGCAACCAGATTGTTTGCGCACCATCAGGATGAACATCATCTTTCGCACGATGACTATCAGGCGCTGTTTCGGTCGGTAGAAATTGTCAACACGCCGGAGGACTCGCGCCATCTCAACACCCTTGACGGACCGATGGTGATTGTTTCGGCAAGTGGCATGGCCACCGGCGGACGGGTATTGCACCATATCGAACGGTTTGCCACCGAGGCCAAAAACACAATCTTGTTTGCCGGCTTTCAGGCAGGCGGCACGCGCGGGGCAAAAATGGTTGCGGGCGAAAAAGAAATCAAGATATTCGGACGTTATGTGCCGGTTCGTGCAGAGGTGGCGAACCTCGACGGACTCTCCTCACACGCAGACTACGCCGAAATTCTCGATTGGTTAAAAGGGTTTCAACGTCCGCCGACCATGACGTTTGTGACCCATGGCGAACCGGCCGCCGCCGACGCAATGCGACTGCATATCAGCGAGACACTGCAGTGGCCGTGCGCGGTTCCGGACTATCTTGAAACCGTGACGCTGGCCTGAGCCGGTCCGACTTGGCCTGCCCGCATCCGGCTGGTTATTTTTGCAAGCCAGCCAGAAATTGCTGGATCGCCAGGCGCGATTCAGACTCATCAAGCGTCGGTGCGTGACCACGCCCGGGTATGGTGACCGCCGTCAACATCGGTAGCCGTCGCACCATTTCCTGCTGCGTTTCGACCGACAAGATGTCGGAAATTTCACCGCGGATGACGAGCATCGGCTTCGGCGGCATTGCGTCGAACAGCGGCCAGAGATTGCTGGCGGCGGTGCCGGCGGCAACACCCAAGGCAATCGCCGGATCGTAGTCGAGGACAATCACGCCATCCCGCGCCGTGCAGACATTGCGCGCCATGGCAAGCCAGTCGTCGCGGCCATAATTCGGAAACGCAACACCATTTATTTGTGCAATTTGTGTTGCCGCTTCTTCCCAGGTTTTTACGGCTGCGGTTTTGCCCACGTAGCCCGCAATCCGCTGGATGCCCTCTGCCTCAACCACCGGACCGACATCATTTAGAACGGCCGCAGTCACACGTGACGGGTCTGTTGCCATCATGATCATGGCCATCATGCCGCCGAGCGACGTACCGATCAACGCCGTTTCCGCGATACCCAAATGGTTGAGCAACGTGATCATATCGCGAGCATAACGGTCCGGCCGGTAATGCACCGGGTCCGGGTCCCTTTCAGAGCGACCACGGCCGCGTTGATCGGGACATAACACCCGGTGCGTCGCACACAGGCTTTGGGCGAGACCGGCGAAATCCCTACTGTTGCGCGTCAGACCGGGCAGACAAACGACGACCGGCGCGCCGGCATTGGGTCCGGTGTAGTCGCGCGCATACAGACGCAAACCGTCATCGCTTTGATAAAAGACATCAACAAAGTTCATCAAGGCGCCCTAAAGGACTTACAATTAACTGCAACACCCGTCGGCGGCGCAAGGATTGATATGGATCGATGGCAATCACAGGTGACAGCGTCGGCACGGCAAATCAATGCAAGAAAATCATGAAAAAAACCAATAGCGTTGGCAAGGCCCGCGCGACGACATCCGTCGAATCGCCCGGGCCGGCGCGTGCGCTGGTCGGCCGGCCGCGCAAACAAAACGGCAGCGCGGTTGCCGCCGACCGCATCCTTGATGCGGCGGAAGATCTTTTTTCCAAACTCGGGTTTGATGGTGTCACCATCCGCGAGGTCGCGACACTTGCCAACGTTGATACCGCCCTGGCGCACTATTACTTCACCAGCAAACAAGGTTTGTTTGACGCGGTACTGGCGCGTCGCGCCGAACAGGTGTTTTCCGAACGTATGGCGGCGTTTGACCGCTACGAGGCCGAACACGGCAGTAACGCCACGGTTGAAGGTGCGGTTGCCGCTTTTATCATTCCGTTGCTCGAGCGCGCGCGACACGGGGATGTCGGCTGGAAAAACTACTTCCGCCTGATTGCGCTGGTCAACAACGATGCGTCCCACGTGGCGCTCTCCATCATGTCGTATTTTGATCCGCTGGTGCACCGGCTGATTGCACTGGTCAAACGTGCGCTGCCGGAAGCACCCGAGGAAGAACTGTTTTGGTGTTTTCATTTTCTGACCGGCTCACTCACCCTGGCGCTTTCCCGTACCGGCCGCCTCGACCGGGTCAGCGGCGGACGCTGCAAGTCTGACGATCTGGCCTCAATTGAGCCGCGCATGGTTGAGTATTGTGCCGCCGGTTTTCGTCAACTTTGCAACACCCATGTTGCATCCGCTTCCAAGAAAGCCGGCGGCACCCCAATTGCAAGGGGCACTGCCGGTGTTGGCAAAATCCGCGTTAGAACTTGACCGTAACGGAACCTTTGACCGTACGCGGGTCGCCATAGAACGTTGTCACTGTGTTGAAGAACCCGCCAAACAAATAGCCAGCGGATTTGTACCGTTTATCCGTTAGGTTGCGACCGTTCAGTGCGAGTTGCAGTTTGCCGTCGCGACTGGTCCACACCAAGCCGGCATCCCAGACAGAATAGGCTTCCTGCGCGACCAACTGTGCGGCAGGAACGTTTGCATCTATCGCAACAATGCCTGTTGGCTTGACGATTTCGCCTTGGTATATCTTGCTCTTGTGGGAAAAACTGTTCGACAACGATAGCGAACCATTTCTACCCATCAAGGACATTGGCCAATCGTAGGTTGCCGTCAGGTTTGCCGACTGCTTGGGTGTGTTCTGAAACTCGGCAGAACCGGCAATATTGACCAGTGCCGGCGCCAGCGGATTCTGGTTGGCAATAATCCACTCTTTGTACTTCGCGTCGATAAAGCTGACCATGCCGGTGACTCTGAATGCATCGGTCACCCGCGCCGTGGCTTCCAACTCAAGACCATTGATCTTCGCCTTGCCGGCGTTGGTCAACGAACCCGCAAATCCTGTCACTGCGCCAGCGGCATTAAAGGTCGGCACCGATCCGGGAATTTGCACGTTAGTGTAGTCAGTCGTGAACGCGGCGATATTGGTCTGAATACGGCCATTGTTAAATGCCGACTTGAGACCAAGCTCAAAGGTCTTGACGATTTCAGGCTCCACACCCTGGCGCTTGGCGAGCGACGTCAAACTGGTTGGCGCGCCGCCCAGATCCATACGTGGATCAAACGAGCCGCCCTTGAATCCTTCGGAATAAGTGCCGTAAAGATTTTGGTCCGCTGCAAATTTCCAGCCAAAGCCGATTTTTGGTGAGAACTTGGTATCGGTACGATTCAAGTCGCCTTTACCCAGATCGGTGTTGACGACCGGTGAAGCAACTGCAACCGGGTTCCCCAGCGTGGGTGAGCCGGCTAGCCCGAAATATGTGCGCTTATAGATACGCGCCTCACGCTTGTCACTGGTCTGGCGTCCGCCGATGGTGACATTAAATGTATTCGACACGTTGTAGGTCGCATCGGCGAACGCCGCCCATGTTTTGGTATCGAAGTCACCCAGTGTGTACAGGGATAAGCCGCCAAAAGAATTCAAGAGCGCGTCGAATTCGGCAAACGCATTGGCCTTCATGAAGAATACGCCGGCAACACCCTGCCACTTGCTTCCCGTATAAGTGAATTGAACTTCCTGGCTATCCTGTTTGTTGCGGTATAGCGCAGGCGCTTCAAACAAGGCGGAATTCAGTGAATCAAAATCAATTGGCGCAACCGACTCGTCTTGACGATGCGCCGCGATCAGCTTGACCGATAACTCATTGCTGAGCGACCAATCAACAAGTGCCGAATGTCCCCATGTCTTCACTTGTTGGGCTTTGCCGAGCACGCTGTAGAGGTTGGCACGGGTATCGTAGCTGCCACCAAGCACCGGCTCGTTAGTGGGTGCCGGCCCCGGAGTGAGACGATAGCCTTGCTTCGGCAGCGAATCATCAACCGTGCGATCAGCCGCGAGGCGGATGAACAACGCGCTGTTCGGTGTGAACTCGGCGCTGATACGACCGGCGGTAATATCCTTGTTGTAGTTGTCTTTACCATTCACGACGTTTTTGCCAAAGCCGTCACGATTAAAGGTCGCAATGGTGCCACCGAGTTTGAACGCATCTGTCAACGGTGTGCTGGCACGCACCACCAGATCGCGCTGACTGTAAGAGCCAACCGTCCCTTTGACACTGAACTCAGATTTGTCGGACAGCTTGCGCGTCACGTATTTGACGGCGCCGCCAATGGTGTTGCGGCCATAAAGCGTGCCCTGCGGGCCACGCAATACTTCGATGCGCTCAAGGTCGTAAATATCCGTCAGCGCACCTTGTGGTCGTGAGAGATAAATATCGTCGAGGTAGATACCGACACCCTGTTCGAATCCTGGCAACGGATCCTGCTGACCGATACCACGGATAAACGCGGTCAGCGTGGTGTTGGTCGCCCGCGACGCCTTGAGGGTTGTGTTGGGGATGAGATCCGCCAACGCAGTGACATCCGGAATACCGGCCTTCTCCAAAAAGGCGCCTGATATGGCAGTCACCGCACCCGGGACGTCCTGCAAAAGCTCGTCGCGACGACGCGCAGTGACAACAATGCTTTCAACCTTACCGTCATCGACCTTTTCTGCGGCAGCCGGGGTGGCCGGTTTTGGTGGTGCGGATTGCTGCGCGTGCGCGGCACCTGCTGCCGCAAATAGTGCGGCAATGGCAATACTGAGCGTTTTTGCTTTCATGGGTATTTCTCCTCGGTAAGGTGTTGTTCGATTTCGCTGACCACTTGCACAAAAGTGCAAATAGTCGCTAAAATTCACTAGTTGTTGAATTAATGTTAACAAAGAAATTTGCCAACCGCAAGTAGCGTTGCAAACCCGCAACACAAAATGCCAAGAACCATCAAAATAGCCAAACCAACGATTTCCAACGCCATCACGGCCACCCAAGGCATGCTCCACGAATGAACAGAAACTGCTTAACAATGAACAGGTTATGCACCATTGCCCTGCCTTGGTTGATGGTAAGCAGCAACCTGCTTGCGCAACCCAAAGACATTCGAATCGGCTTGATTTACGAACGCACCGGCCCGTTGGAAGCCTATTTCAAGCAGACACAGGTCGGTTTCAAAATGGGTTTGGACTACGCGACCAACGGCAGCATGATGGTCGCCGGCCGCAAGTTGGTGGTGATTGAGCGAGACAGCAAGGGCAAAGCAGACGTTGCAAAAGCCGAGTTGGCTGCTGCCTATGCCGATGACAGGGTCGATCTTGCCGTTGGCGCAGCCGCATCGGGATCAACCTTGTCGTTGCTGCCGGTTGCCGAGGAATATAAGAAAATTCTCATCGTCGAACCGGCGGTCGCTGATTCAATCACCGGCGCCAAGTGGAATCGTTATATTTTCCGAACCGGCCGCAACAGCTCACAAGACGCCATCTCGAATGCGGTGGCGCAGGATCAACCAAACGTGAGCATTGCCACGCTGGCACAGGACAATGCGTTTGGCCGTGAAGGCGTACACGCATTCAAGAGCGCCCTCAAGCGCGCCGAAGTGGTCCACGAAGAATACCTGCCGCCGTCAACCAACGATTTCACACCCGGCGCACAACGCTTGATCGACCGGCTGAAAACCCGTCCGGGCCGAAAAATAATCTGGATCTCGTGGGCTGGCGGCGGCAATCCGTTCAAGATCGCCGACCTTGACCTGAAACGCCACGGCATCGAAATCGCAACCGGCGGCAATATCCTGCCGGCAATGTCGGTATACAAAAACTTTCCGGGCATGGAAGGTGCGACTTATTACTACTACGGCATCCCGAAAAATCCGGTCAACGACGCATTGGTCAAACGTCACCAGGCGCAATTTAATTCGCCGCCGGATTTTTTTACCGCCGGTGGCTTCGCCGCCGCCATGGCGATTGTGACCGCAATCAAGGCCAGCAATGGCGACACCAAAACTGAAACCCTCATCAAAACAATGCGCGGCATGAGTTTCGACACGCCTAAAGGCAGGATGACGTTTCGCGCAGACGATCATCAAGCAATGCAAAGCATGTATCACTTTAGAATCAAGGTCGATCCGAAGCTTGCGTGGGCGGTACCCGAATTGGTGCGTGAAATCACGGCCGACGAAATGGCTATACCGATTCGAAACAAGCGCTAATGAGCATTAAACAAAAAATAATCGCGAGGAGCAGTTGATGACAAACCGGATCCTGAATGCCGCTGCAATGGCGCTTGCCATTTTTGCGCCCGGCGCAATTGCAGCGCCCCTGCCGTCACTCAATATTGACAAGAACCAGCACACCGTATCGGGCATTTCCGCCGGTGGTTATATGGCGGTGCAGTTACACGTGGCTTATTCAGCAACCTTCAAGACCGGTGCTGGTGTCATTGCCGGTGGCCCGTTCAACTGCGCGGAAAATTCCGTCATCAACGGTATCGTGCGTTGCCTTGGCCGCACCACCATTCCGGTCCCAGACCTGGTGAAGACCACCAACGATTGGGCAAAAACCGGTCTGATTGATCCGACCGCTAATCTGGCGGCATCCAAGGTTTATCTTTTTGCCGGTGCCAGGGACAGCGCGGTGGCGCCATCAACAACCAATGACCTGCAGACCTATTACCTCAACTACATGCCGGCGTCCAACATCATCGTCAAAAAAGACCTTGAGGTTGAGCACGCCATGGTCACAGATGATTTTGGTCCGGCGTGTCTGACCAAGGCGACACCGTTCATCAATAATTGCAATTTTGATTTGGCAGGCGCCATGCTACGACAACTCTATGGCCCACTCGCCCCCCGCACCAAAGGTAATCTCGACGGCAGCTTTATCGAATTTGATCAAACCACGTTTGTCAGCGGCCGTGGCATGGCCGCCACCGGATGGATTTATGTGCCAAAACCCTGCGCTGCCGGCGCGATTTGCCGCTTGCATGTCGCGTTGCACGGCTGCAAACAAAACACTGCCGACATCGGGCAGGCGTTTGTGCAGAACGCCGGTTACAACCGTTGGGCGGACGCCAACAACATCGTGGTGCTTTATCCGCAGACCAGTCAGAAGGCAACCAATGGCTGTTGGGATTGGTGGGGTTACGATGACGCCAATTACGCCAAAAAGTCCGCGCGACAAATGACGGCGATTGTGGCGATGCTCGAACAATTGTCACGCGGCAATGCGGCGACCAAAGCGCCGCCTTCGCCACCTGCCAAGCGCTGACAGACCATTTGCGGCCAGACGTCAATATGGGACTACTGACAACCAAAGATCTGACCGTTCGCTTCGGTGGCCACGTCGCGGTCAATGCGGTCAGTTGTACTTTCGAGCCGGGAACGTTGACGGCCATCGTCGGCCCGAATGGCGCAGGCAAGACCACCTATTTCAATCTGATTTCAGGCCAGCTAAAAGCGACCAGTGGCAGCGTGCAGCTTAACGGCCGCGATCTTTCCAAACTATCGCCGTCGGCACGCACCCGCGCCGGGCTTGGCCGTGCGTTTCAGCTGACCAACCTATTTCCCAATTTGAGCGTGCTGGAAAATGTGCGGGTCGCCGTGCAGGCCAACCGCGAAGGCGCGCACCATCGCGGCTTGAATCTTTGGACCATCTGGAGTGACCATCCGGGGCTGACCACTCGTGCGCGTGACATTCTCGACACGGTCCTGCTCATCGACAAGGCCGAAAACAGCGTCGCCAGCCTGTCGCACGGTGATCAGCGCAAGCTCGAAGTCGCCATGCTGATCGCGCTGGAGTCGCAGGTTTTTATGTTTGATGAGCCGACCGCTGGCATGAGCGCAGACGAAACCCCGGCGGTACTGAATCTGATTCGACAACTGCGTCAAGACAAGAGCAAGATCATATTGCTGGTTGAACACAAGATGGATGTGGTGCGCGAACTGGCCGACCGCATCATTGTTTTGCACAACGGCAGGCTGGTGGCGGACGGCACACCGGCAGACGTGATCGCCTTACCGATTGTCCAACAGGCCTATTTGGGCACCGCGCCAGATGTCACCAGAGTTGCCGCATGAATGCGCCGCTGCTCACAATGACCGGCGTGTTTACCAATATCGGTGCATACCATATTCTGCACGGCGTTGATCTGGTGGTGCCGCGTGGCGAATTGACCATGCTGCTCGGCCGCAATGGTGCCGGCAAGACCACCACACTGCGAACCATCATGGGTCTGTGGCGCGCGGCGCGCGGTCATATTGAGTTTGCCGGCCACAACATCACCCATCTCGGCACACCACAAATTGCCGCACTCGATATTGCCTATGTGCCGGAGACGATGGGCATTTTTTCGGATTTGACGGTTGCGGAAAATATGTTGCTTGCCGCACGCGCTGCAAAGCGGGTCGATGACATCGATCAGTCACGGCTCAGGTGGATTTTTTCCCTGTTCCCCGCGGTCGAAACATTCTGGTCGCATCCGGCCGGAAAACTTTCCGGCGGCCAAAAACAAATGCTGGCCGTTGCACGCGCGATTGTTGAACCGCGCCAACTACTGATTATCGATGAGCCAAGCAAGGGTCTTGCGCCAGCCGTGGTCAACAATATGATCGGCGCGTTGGCGGAACTCAAACGGAGTGGCGTGACCATTCTGCTGGTTGAGCAAAACATCAACTTCGCCAAACAGCTGGGTGATCACGTTGCGGTCATGGATAACGGACGCGTGGTGCACTACGGCAGGATGCAGGCACTGGCGGATGATGCCGCTTTGCAACGCTCTCTATTGGGATTGTCGATATGATCAAAGGTCTCAGCTTACCGGCCGATCTTGACTGGAAACCATTGGCATTGGTGCCGCTGCTGGCGCTGGCGGCGTTGCCAATGGTCGGCTCGGGATCAACCTGGCTGACACTCACCGTCGCGGGTCTGGCCATGGGCATGATCATTTTTGTCATCGCCTCGGGCTTGACCCTGGTGTTTGGCTTGATGGACGTGCTGAACTTTGGTCACGGCGTGTTTATCGCCCTCGGCGCATTTGTCGCCACCAGCGTGCTCGGCGCCATGGGCGATTGGACCGGGTCGGCGGTGCTGTGGCGCAACTTAATCGCGGTGTTGCCGGCGATGTTTGTTGCGATGCTGGTTGCAGGTGCCGTGGGCCTCGCCTTCGAACGCTTTATCGTGCGTCCGGTCTATGGCCAGCATCTGAAACAAATTCTGATCACCATGGGCGGCATGATCATCG
>JANOEV010000049.1:0-3550 GCA_031413695.1 Burkholderiales bacterium | reverse complement strand
ACCACGACCTGATAACGCCGTTGCCTCGGGTGGAAATTCCTCGAACGCGTAAACCTCAGCCGGCCCCTCGTAACGTGCGGTAAAGGCGATTAACTTGCCATCGGCCGAAATGCGCGGAAGTGACTCTTCCGCGAGATTCGTTGTCAAGCGCTGTGCTGCGCCGCCGGTCACCTGCACCCGCCAGAGATCCCCTTCGGCGACAAACACCACCGTTTCCCCCTGAATGGCGGCTTGACGGTAGTAGCCGCGTTGACCATTGTCAGCCAGCACCGACAGAGGCAGCGAAAGCAGCGCGGGCAGGACAAACGAAAGCAGGCAGGTCGGGCGCACCTGGTCAGAAAATAATGCGCGGGGTTGCGGTGGTAGATAGGACGGTATCATTATGGTTGTCATCACAATGTACAAAACACAATTATGCCGCGAACCACTGTCAGTCCGCCAAAACGCCTTACACAGCGTATTGATGTGTTGACGGGCAACGCGGCAGTCTTTCCGGCAAAACAAAATGTCCGATAACGCCATTGATCTTTCGGCCGTCCGCCGGATATTGGTTGTCAAACTGCGCCATCAGGGCGACGTTTTGCTGTCCTCGCCGGTGTTTCGAACACTAAAGAATCAGCTGCCGAATGTTGAAGTCGATGCACTGGTTTACCATGACACGCGCGAAATGCTCACCGAACACCCTTCGGTAACCGAAGTACACACCATTGACCGCGAATGGAAGCGGCTTGGTTTGTTTGCGCAGGCCCGCGCGGAACTGAAGCTGATCGCGGCGTTGCGCCGACGCCGCTATGACATGGTGTTGCACTTGACAGAACACCCGCGCGGTGCCTGGTTGACACGTTTGCTCGGGCCGTCGATCTCAGTCGCACCACGCGCCACGGCGATGAGCGAAGGCCGCAACTCCGGTTGGTGGAAAGCCAGCTTCTCGCATACCTTTCCGCTGCCCAGCACAACGTTTCGGCATACCGTGGAACAAAACCTTGACGCATTACGGCGGCTCGGAATTCATCCTACGCAAGACGAGAAAAAACTCGTGTTGGTACCGGGCGCGGCCGCGGAAACCAAGGTCGATCAGCTGATGGCCGCACACGGGATACAGGCAAAACACTTTATTCATATGCATCCGACGTCGCGCTGGTTTTTCAAAACCTGGCCGGCTGAGAAATTTGCCGAACTCATTTTACAGTTGGGCAAGCAGGGGGACAGGGTGGTATTGACGGCCGCGCCATCTGCGGATGAGCGGGCAATGATTGCGGCCATCAAGACACATTTGAAGGCACCGGTGGTTGATTTGACCGGCGCACTTTCGCTCAAGGAACTCGCCGCACTGACCGCGCGGGCGCGGGCATTTGTCGGCGTCGATTCGGCGCCAATGCATATTGCCGCCGCGATGCAGACCCCCACGGTTGCCATGTTTGGCCCCTCCGGTGAAAAACACTGGGGTCCGTGGGGCGTCAAATTTCGCGTGGTCGCGTCGTTGCGGCCCGAGCATTCCTGCCGTCCCTGTGGCAACGACGGTTGCGGCGGCTCCAAAGTCAGCGATTGCCTGATTCAACTACCGGTGGATCAGGTGCGTGACGCCTTGAATGACATCATGACCAGCGCGGTTTAGGTGTCGACACAGGTCTGAAGGCGCCGACAGGTCTGGAAGCAAACTCATTTGCTAATTGCACGATCCCCGGCGGGGGCCCACCTGTTGCAAATGAAGGCTCGCCGTTCAACGCCGCCCTGACGGCAGCCCAAACCGTGTCTACGCCTATTTCCGCCATCGAAATTGTCGATGAGGCATTCGCGCCGGCGGCAGCGTGGTCGATTGCAAACAAAGCCGGCGCCTCAAGCGGCCTATACAAGCCACTGCGCAATGACGGATGGTACATCACCACCATGGGCTTCTTGAGGGCGCCAAAAATATGCGAAGGTCCTGTATCGACCCCGACATAAAGTGTTGCGCAATTCATCATCGCCGCCGATTCACGGAGCGTCAGCGTGCCGGCAAAAGAATGTGCACAATCGCCAACCGCGCGTACAAAATCGTCGATCTTGGAACGGTCCGAGGCCGCGCCATTCAGCAGGAATCGTGCACGTGGATGTTCTGAGAGGATACGGCGTGCGAGCGCAACAAAATTCCCGATCGGCCAGTCTCGATAACTTTTGGTCGGAAAACTGGCGACCTGCAGGGCAACGACAGGGCCGTCGCCAATCTCCAGCTTGGATACCGCATGCAGTCTCGCCTGCGCACGCGCCTTCTCGTCTGCGGTGACAACATAATCGAGTGAATACCCGGCGGCCGGAATGTTGGCCGCACATGGAATCGTCAACCCCCACGCAACGGCATGAATCGTATTGTCAGCCACACGCGGCACGGCGACGGCCAAACGTCGGTTGATGCGTTCATCGTTTTGCGCATGTGCGACAACCCGGTGTGCTTTTCGCAGCGCATAACGGACCAAGGCTTCGTCGTTGCGCCAGACAAATGCCCAATCATATTCCGGGCCAAGCAGTGCATCGCGCCAACCCCGCCAAATTGCGCTGCGTTTGCTGATGCCGCCGACACGATGAATATAAGGAATGTATTCCAATACTTCGACGCGCTTGGCGTGACCCAACACAGTGACCGTGGCGTTGGGAAAAAATCGTGCGATTGCGCGGATTGCCGGTGTCGCCAGCAGGGTGTCGCCAATACGGGTAACGTTAACAATCAGAATTTTTCGGGCGGCGGCGGCATCGCCCGCGCTGATTGAAAATTCCGAAGCCATGTTGGCGGCCGCTACCGGGCCCGGGCGTATTGGCGGAATACGCTTTCCATTTTGTCGACCATCACATCGATGCCAAACTTCTCTGATGCAATCGCGCGCCCGGCGTCGCCCATGGCGCGCCGACTGTCTGGGTTAGCCATCAAGCTTTCGAGTGCGTCGGCGAGCGCTTCGGGATTGCGGGTCGGCACGAGCAGCCCGCTTTTGCCGGCCTCGACCGCCTCGGCAATCGCACCAACCGGGGTCGATATAACCGGTAAACCACACGCCATCGCCTGCATGATGCCCTGTGGCACGCCTTCGTTGCCATATGATGGAAGTACAAAAATATCAAACGCCGACAGCCATTCCGGCACGTTTTCCTGATTGCCGACGAGTCTCACAACATCGCCCAGCGCGCGCACGGCGATCTTGTCGGCAAGTCTATTGCGTTCGGGGCCGTCACCAACAATGACCAGTTGCCAATCGTGCAACGCGGCGGACCGATTGCGTAACAGCACCATGCTATCGAGCAGATCCTCATGACCTTTCCAGTCGCGAAGCGTTGCGACAATGCCGAGGGTAGGTCGGTCGGCAATGCCGAGAAGGCGGCGCGATACCTGTTGATCGATCGCCGAAAATCGCGTCAGGTCGATTCCGGTTCGCACCGAGGTCATTTTGGAGAGTGCATAACCATTCTGCCGATGGAGTTGCTCCCTGAGTGATTCACCGGTGGTGACAATATGTGCCGTCGCTTTTGTGTAAAGCCAGCGCGTAAACGGATTGTTATTGATCGGGGTCGAGACGTGGCGGGT
>JANOEV010000048.1:0-3117 GCA_031413695.1 Burkholderiales bacterium | reverse complement strand
CAGCAGGTAGCCGCGATCCTTGCGCATGCCGGTAAACATGCCAAATTGTGCGCGGTCCTTGCTGTCACCGCTGACACCGGAAACACCGATTGTCACGCTGCTTTCCGGCTCGGTCAGCAACTTGATGTCATCGGTAGCCTGCCCGCGCGCCTGACCAATGGCTGCCAATACCGCAAGGGTGAGCAATGCCGGCGAAACGTTACGATTCAGTCTGGAGGTTGTCATTTTGGATACCTCTTTCTCAGCGCAGCATGAATTGCGGGGTTGGATTGGTCGCGCTCGGATTGTTGCTGCCGTGCACCTCGGTATGGCAGTTCAGACACGAACGACCTTGTGTGACGTTAGTTGTACCCTTGCCGAGTCCATTCGGCGTGGTCGGCCTAAGGCCGGGCACCTGTGATCCGATCACCTGCGGGATAAAGCCGCCGTGCGGGGTATGGCATTGATGACACAGGAATGGCGCACGCACTTTCAACATGCTCTCTGCCACCGTGCCGTGCGGATTGTGGCAATTCGAGCAATCTTCGCTAACCGGCTGGTGGTTATGTACAAACGGGCCGCGCTTTTCGGCGTGGCACTGGTAGCAGGTATCAACCACGGTGTCGCGCTTCATTAATTTTGGTCCCACCGAGCCGTGGGCGTTATGGCAATCCGAACACGCCACCTTGCCCTCGAGCACCGGGTGATGCGACGGCCGGTTGATTTCAGCGCGCTGCGTTTTGTGACACGCCAGACAAACTTCGGGTTGTGTTTTTTTATCCCGTACCTTGTCGTGTGATGCGTGCACCTGATGGCATGAACTGCACGCCACATCGCGACTTTCGTGGACGCTGCCCGCCCAATGCGAGCGCTGGGCATCCTTGACGTGGCAGGTCATACACGTCGCCGTTTGAGTGGCTGGATCGGTATGGCTACCGGCCTTGAACATGACATCGGGTTTCGGCCGCTCCTTGGCGCCAGCGGGTTTGTTGATGTGTTTGTCGCTCGCACCGTGGCAACTGGTGCAAGTCGGTGTGCGTCCGTCGGCACGGGTGCCGTGTTTGGTCTTGCCGATCGCCAACACCGGCGACTCGTCACCTTCACCGTGGCAGCGGGTGCATTTTGCGTCACCGTTCATGACAAGGTCTTTTTTTGCCGACGCCAGCGCGGGCGCATCAGCGGCGTGCGCCACCGGCAGGCAAAGCACCATCGCGGCGATCAATAAAAAGCCGGTAATCCAGTGTTGGGCGGTGTGATGCATTGGGTTCGATTTCATTCGATATCCTTTATGTAGACGCATACCCTTGGCCGGATTAATGTGTTTTCAGACAGCGCGCATCAACGACTGAGAATCCATGCCGCCAGATTTTTCACGTCGGCCTCATTCTTGGTTTTGGCGTCGTCGTGTGTTTCTTCTTTGCCGTCGATCTTGACCTTTGGACTGGTCGTCATGTGGGTGAACAATTTTTGCGGGCCGTCCGCTTTACCCTTGTATTTGGCCGCGATCTCCTTGTACGAGGGACCGTCTTTTTTCTTGTCCAAAGCATGGCAGTTGCCGCATTTGCTCTTTTTCGCCAGCGATTCAGCGGCGCCGGCGTCGACCGCCTGTGCGGCAACGTTGCCGGTCATGCAAATCGCCAACAATCCGGCGGAGGCGGCAGCAATGAGGTGTTGTTTCATGTTTGGTCCAATCCTTTATCAATCGGTGATCACGTCAGCCTACATTTCCGGGTCCGGTACGGTGTACAACAGGGCGTCTTTGCAAAAGCGGCTTAAAGGGCAAACAAATCGAGGCACCATCCACACCAGTTCCAATCGCCGACCAAATGTCGCCCACACGGACGTTATTGAGCCGGCCAACTCAAATCTTTGATACATATCAAAAGTGTGTGAATTTCCCCCATCCCTGTTGTTTTCTGGCGTTCTAGCAGGGCACTAGTTTGATAAAGATCAAATGCACCATGCACCACAGGCGGAGCATCTATACATCCATCGCCCAACTAGAAAGAACAACATGGCCTCGCATTTGCAGTCACACGTTGAGACGTTAACCCGCTCAAGTATTTTCAGTAATTTACCGATTGAGACACTTGGTCGACTCGCCATCGGCACCTCGGAGGTGGCGTTTGGCCGGGGCAGCGTGGTATTCGGCCGCGGCTCTGTTTCAACCGGCATTCATGTGGTTGACTCGGGACAACTCAAATTGACCATTGAAACCTTGCAGGGCGACGAACATGTGGTTGAAATCGTGCAGGATGGTGACTGCTTCGGCGAGGCTGCCATGCTCACCAACCGCCTGCACCTGCTGTCGGCGGTCGCATTGTCGGATTGCAAGCTGTTGCACGTGGCAAGAAACACCCTGATCAACGAGCTCGAGCACAATCAGGCGCTGGCGCAGCGCTTGATCGCGAATCTCAGCGACCGGCTGTATCGCCGCACCAGCGATATGGAAAACATCCTGTTGCGCAAGGCGCTGGGTAGGGTGGCGCGGTTTATCCTTGACGAGTTGGAGCGCGAGGCGGATTCAGCCAACGGTCAAATTCAATTGCCGGCGCGCAAGGGACTCATTGCTTCCAAACTCAATATGACACAGGAGCATTTTTCCCGCACCCTGCGGACGTTGTGCGCGCGGGGCAAGATCGCCGTCAACGGCGCGACCATTGCAGTGGTCAACGAAGAGGGACTGCGCCAGATCGCGGCGTAACAACCCGCGCCGGCGCAAATCGAATTAGCTCCTCCGCTCAGGAATAGGCGGCAATCAGCGAGTCGATAAAGCTGCTCGGCGGCAGGAAGGCCTTGCCCCATTTTTCGTCGAACTCTGCACTCGGTTTGGCGGCCTTGATTTCGTCGGGCGTTTTGCCCTGCTTGAGCAGCGCCTTGACGCGTCCGGTGACGGTGCTCAACATATCGCGGTACACCTTGAGGTCGGCCTTGCTGCACACCGGACCGTGACCCGGAATGATTTTGGTCGCGTCATTCGACAGGGCCAACACACGATCCGCCGCCGCAATCACGCCGAAATGCAATGCGCTTCGTCAACCCCAACAAATGAAACTTTTATTCCCTGGAAAAACTCAATATTCTCTTCTTTCTTTAATGTTTCAGGGGCAACATAGAGCATTTTTGTCCGGCCACTCG
>JANOEV010000047.1:0-5182 GCA_031413695.1 Burkholderiales bacterium | reverse complement strand
CTGCTGCCGTTTGATGAAATGTGCGACATCATGATCAAGGTCGGCGATGCGCTGAATCATGCGCATGAAATGGGCGTTTATCACCGCGATATCAAGCCGGCCAATATCATGTACGACCCCGAGGGAAAAGTGCCCAAGGTGGCAGACTTTGGTATTGCGCGGGTCACCGATTCGTCCAAAACCAAGACCGGCATGGTGCTCGGCACGCCATCGTATATGTCGCCTGAACAACTGGCCGGCAAAAAGATCGATGGCCGCTCGGATCTGTTTTCACTTGGTGTCAGCTTTTACCAGTTGGCCTGCGGTCGTCTGCCATTTACCGGCGAGTCGATGACTCAGCTGATGTTTGCCATTGCCAACGAGCCGCACCCAAACATCATGGAATTTAATCCGGCACTACCGGCATGGGTACCCGATTTTATTGATCAGGCGCTCGCCAAGGATGTGGAACAGCGCTTTCAAAATGGTGTTGAGTTTGCCAATGCGATTCGCACATACCGTAAACTTGGCTGATTAGTCGATCGTTTCATTACCGAGGAAAGCGCCCTGCGGGGCGTTTTTCGTTTTTGGACTGCTCGTATCTGCGTTTTCCTTTAACTGGCCAGGATTTAGCAATGCCCCTTTCAGCACCCGCCCCACGCAGTCCGCTTCATCATCGTGCCATTTCAATACGCGGCTACAAACGCGATGACGGCCTGTTTGAAGTCGAAGGCCATTTGCATGACACAAAAGATATCCCTTTCAAGCTGGTCAGCGGGGAACGGCCGGCGGGCGCATCTGTTCACTCGATGTGGTTGCGGATCACCTACGATCTAACGCTGACGATTGTCGGTGCCGAAGCGGCAACCGATGTCATGCCCTATGAGGGGTATTGCGAGACGATTGCGCCGAAATATGCCATGCTGGTTGGGATGACGATGCGCCCCGGATTCAGTGAACGTGTCCGCACAACCTTTGCCGGCACCAAGGGTTGCACGCATTTAACCGATTTGATCGGCCTGCTGGCGACAACGGCTTTCCAAACGTTGGCCGGGCAGGTAAAACACGACGCCACCCGCAAACCGTTTCCGCTCGACCGCTGCCATGCCCTGGCGACAGACGGCGCGGCCGTGGCGAAGTTCTATCCAAACTGGGTTCGCCGCGAGACGGCTAATGCGCTTGCCGTCGACCCGCCCGCACGAACAGGTGGCGGGTGATATCGGGCCGCGCCGGTTTTGCCGTTCGGCGCTGGTAAAATGACCGCAGATGCAATGAGCAGGTCGATTTTTGGTTTTTTCAGGCAATCCCCGGTCTATCCCATTTCCAAAGGTTTTCCATGAACGTCCATGAATATCAAGGCAAGGAAATCTTGCGCAAGTACGGTGTCGCCACCCCCCGCGGCGTCGCATGTTTTTCAGTCGATGAAGCCGTCAAGGCGGCAGAATCGCTCGGCGGCAAGGTGTGGGTCGTCAAAGCCCAAATTCACGCGGGTGGCCGCGGCAAGGGCGGTGGCGTCAAGGTTGCCAAGTCGATTGACGAGGTGCGCGCCGCCGCGACACA
Source organism: Burkholderiales bacterium (assembly GCA_031413695.1). Lineage (GTDB taxonomy): Bacteria > Pseudomonadota > Gammaproteobacteria > Burkholderiales > Usitatibacteraceae > UKL13-2. Next base: position 3,643 of record JANOEV010000047.1, on the reverse strand, counting down.
GATTCTTGGCATGACATTGATCACCCATCAAACCGGACCGGAAGGCCGCTTGGTCAAACGCCTGCTGGTCGAAGAAGGTGCTGACATCAAGAAAGAACTTTACGTGGGCATGGTGGTTGATCGCGGATCCCAGCGTGTGACGCTGATGGCATCGAGCGAAGGCGGTATGGACATTGAGCATGTTGCCGAACACACCCCGGAAAAAATCCACAAGGTGCATATCGACCCAAACGTCGGCCTGACCACAGCTGCGGCGGAAGACGTCGCGCGCAAGATCGGCGTACCGGAGCAGGCGGTTGCACAGGGCGCGGCATTTATGCAATCGCTCTACAAGGCGTTTGACGAATGTGATTGTTCGTTGGCCGAAATCAATCCGTTGATTTATACCGGCGACAACAAGGTGCTTGCGCTTGACGCAAAACTGAACTTTGATTCAAATGCGCTTTATCGCCATCCGGAAATTGTTGCCATGCGCGATCTGGATGAAGAAGATCCCGCCGAAATCGAAGCGTCAAAATTTGATCTCACCTATATTTCCCTAGACGGCAACATCGGTTGTCTGGTCAATGGTGCCGGGCTGGCGATGGCAACCATGGACGTCATCAAACTTTACGGCGGCTCGCCGGCGAATTTTCTCGATGTGGGTGGCGGTGCCACCACCGAGAAGGTGACCGAGGCCTTCAAAATCATGTTGAAGAATCCAAATTTGAAAGCGATTCTGGTCAACATTTTTGGCGGCATCATGAAGTGTGATGTGATCGCCAATGGTGTGATCGCCGCGGCGCGCGAAGTCAAACTATCGGTGCCGTTGGTGGTGCGCATGAAAGGCACCAACGAAGATCTGGGCAAACAAATTCTGAAGGATTCGGGCCTGCCGATTATCTCTGCGAACAATATGGCTGAAGCGGCGGAGCGGGTTGTTGCCGCCGCCGAAGGAAAATAATCATGTCAATCCTGATTAATAAAAATACGCGTGTTCTGACCCAGGGCATTACCGGCAAGACCGGCATGTTCCATACCAAGATGGGTCGTGAATACGCCAATGGTGCCAATTGTTATGTTGCTGGCGTGACGCCGAAAAAAGGCGGCCAATCCTACGAAGGCATCCCGATTTTTGACACCGTCGCCGAGGCAAAAAAACAGACCGGGGCAAATGCTTCGGTGATTTATGTGCCGCCGCCGTTTGCCGCCGCCGCAATCGATGAGGCGGTTGATGCCGGCATCGAACTGGTGATTTGTATCACCGAGGGCATCCCGGTGCGCGACATGATCCGCACGCGTGAACGCATGCAGGGTCGGGGAACCATCCTGATCGGGCCAAATTGTCCCGGCGTGATCACGCCTGACGAAATCAAGATTGGTATCATGCCCGGCCACATTCACAAGAAGGGTCGCATTGGCGTGGTGTCCCGCTCCGGCACACTGACTTATGAAGCGGTCGGTCAGTTGATGGATCTGGGGCTGGGTCAGTCCACCTGTGTCGGCATTGGCGGCGACCCGGTTAACGGCCTGAAGCATATTGATATCATGAAAATGTTTAACGACGACCCTGATACCGACGCCGTCATCATGGTGGGTGAAATCGGCGGTGACGCCGAAGAAACCTGCGCGCGCTGGATGAAGGACCACATGAAAAAGCCGGTGATTGGGTTTATCGCCGGCGTCACTGCGCCACCCGGCAAGCGCATGGGTCACGCCGGTGCGATCATTTCCGGTGGCAAGGGTACGGCGCAGGAGAAGCTGGCCGTGATGGAAGAGTGTGGCATCAAGGTCACCAAGAACCCGGCAAAAATGGGTGAATTGCTAAAGTCCGTCCTTTGATGTAATTTGTCCCGCGTAACGGCTGCTTCGGCAGCCGTTTTGCTTTTGTTGCCGTTGATGGAGTTGTCATGAGTTCACCCTACCCGCATCTTCTCGCCCCGCTCGACCTCGGCTTTACGACGCTCAAGAACCGTGTGTTGATGGGCTCCATGCACACCGGGCTTGAGGACAAGGCGCGTGATTTCCCAAAGCTGGCGGCGTATTTTGCCGAGCGCGCGCGCGGCGGGGTCGGCCTGATTGTCACCGGCGGCTTTGCGCCCAATGTCGAGGGTTGGTTGTCGCCGTTTGGTTCGCGATTGGCATCCAGCCGTGCCGCCAAGACGCATCGGGTCATTACCGACGCGGTGCATCATGAGGGCGGCAAAATTGCGCTACAAATTTTGCATGCGGGCCGGTATGGTTATTCACCTTTCTCGGTCGCGCCGTCGCGCATCAAGTCGCCGATCACGCCGTTCACCCCGCGTGAACTGACCGAACGCGGCATTGAGCGCCAGATCAAGTGTTTTGTCCGTGCCGGCAAACTTGCACTCGAAGCCGGCTACGATGGCGTCGAGGTGATGGGCTCGGAAGGTTATTTCATCAATGAATTTCTGAGCCTTGCCACCAACAAACGTGACGACCGTTGGGGTGGCAGTTACGAGAACCGCATGCGGCTGCCGGTTGAAATTGTTTCGCGTATGCGTGCCGCGGTCGGCAAAGACTTCATCATCATCTACCGTCTGTCGATGCTCGATCTGGTTCCCGAAGGACAGTCATGGGATGAAGTGGTGATGCTGGCCAAAGCCATCGAAAAGGCCGGCGCCACCATCATCAACACCGGTATCGGCTGGCACGAGGCGCGGGTGCCAACCATCGCCACCTCGGTGCCGCGCGGCGCCTTCGCCTGGGTGACAAAAAAACTCAAGGGCGAAGTCGGCATTCCGCTGGTTACCACCAATCGCATCAACACGCCCGAGGTTGGCGAAGAGATCATTGCGGGGGGCAGCGCGGATATGGTGTCGATGGCGCGGCCACTGCTGGCCGACCCGGAGTTTGTTAACAAGGCGGCGGCCAATCGTGCGCTCGATATCAACACTTGTATTGGTTGCAATCAGGCCTGTCTAGACCATGTATTCAAGCAGCAACTGGCGTCGTGCCTGGTCAATCCACGCGCCTGTCACGAAACCGAAATGGTGTTTACCAAGGCGGCGAAGAAAAAACGCATTGCCGTGGTTGGTGCCGGCCCGGCAGGGTTGGCGTGCTCAACCGAGCTGGCGTCACGCGGGCATGACGTTGCACTGTTCGATAGTGCCGCCGAAATCGGCGGCCAGTTCAACATGGCAAAGGTCATCCCCGGTAAAGAAGAATTCCATGAAACGCTGCGTTATTTTGGCCGGCGCATCGACGCCACCGGCGTCAAACTCACGCTGAACCGGCGGGTGAAGGCGGAAGACCTGACTGGATTCGATGAGGTGGTGATTGCCACCGGTGTGACCCCGCGCAATCCAAAAATTCCCGGGCAGGATGGGCCGAATGTGTTGAGCTACATCGACGTGCTGTTGCACAAAAAGCCGGTCGGTAAGCGTGTCGCGGTAATCGGTGCCGGGGGCATCGGCTTTGACGTATCTGAATTTTTGGTTGAGGACCATTCGCCGACCATGAATCTTGAATTATGGAAAAAAGAATGGGGCGTCGGTGACCCTTCCGTCCATCGTGGCGGTCTGGTCAAGCCGGAAGTCTCACCACCGGCCCGCCAGGTCTATCTGCTGCAACGCAAATCCACCCCTGTGGGCCGTGGACTTGGAAAAACCACAGGCTGGACCCATCGCCTGTCGCTCGTGCG
>JANOEV010000046.1:0-4425 GCA_031413695.1 Burkholderiales bacterium | reverse complement strand
ATTGGGTTGTCCATGCCAACGGGCCAACGTCTGCCCGCACTGAAATAACTTTTAGGCCGCGCACTTCAAGTTCCTTGATCAGGCCATCTCGCGTCCAGCGCCGATAGTCGGTCGGGTGCGGATGATAAAGCCAGGTGCCATGGGTTGATAACAACACATGTCAGTTTGGTTTTAACAGACGCTTGACCTCGCCCAAATACCAATCAAGATCCCAGACGTGTTCCAGCACTTGAAACGACACAACCCAATCGGCGCTGGCTGCCGCCAGTGGAATTGGTTGCCCCGGGATTATGTTGATACTAACGCCGGGCTGACCCGGATCAGCCGTATCGATGTCACACGCGGTGTAATGCATATTGCGCGCGACAAATAGAGGGCGGTAAGGTGCACTGCCGGCGCCGATGTCGATTGCCAAACCAGCTTGCGGCGGTGCGTCGATGGTACGGTTATTGTCCATGGCATGGTCGAGTTGAACCTCAATCGACGTGCGCAGCCGTCGCAACGAATAGGCATCGTGACGCCAAAACGGGGGGGCCAGCCGGTCGTTGTCAGCTTCCATGCAATACTCTCACCCGATTGACAACACGTATGCCGAATCCCGCCCCGATCATGCCAGCGCCATTGACCAAACGACTTTCCGAACTGCTGCGCTTTGGCGCCGTGGGCGGATTCTGCTTTGTTCTTGGGTTGATTTTGTTATACATTTTTACGGACCTGTTGGGCTGGCATTATTTGTTGTCAATGGCGGTCGCGTTGTTGTTGGTCAATATTGTCGGGTGGTTGCTAAACCGCGTCTGGACATTTGATTCGCAATCGCCCGAAAAGCGCGCCGAACTTGGCCGCTACCTGTCGGTCAATCTGGCCGGCGCGCCGGTTACGATGGTTCTGATGGCAATTTTGGTTTCAGGGTTTGGTCTGCATTATCTGATTGCAAGCGCGGTTGTGGCGATCGGCATGATGTTTTTGAATTACCTGATCCACAGACACTGGAGCTTTCGGGTCGCAAAAAAATGAGCAGCCGCGTCCACGGGGCCATCCATCTTCACGCCCGTTCATAAAGTGCGGCATATTGCAATGAGTTGGTCAGCGCACCGAGCAGACCAACGTGACAACGCAGCGGGTGGACAAATTTCACCGCCTTGAATCCGCAAGCGAGTAAGTGGGTATGCCACGCCGTTCCTTTTTGGTACAGATACAACGACGGGATACCAAAACGACGGTTGCCCAACTCGTCCAATATTGCCAGCGTATATCGGCCGACAAGCGAGTCGTAGGTATGATCCTTCAACAATAAATAGCGGCTGGTACAACGCGCGAGCTCATCCAATTGCGCCAGCGGATCGGTGCAATGGTGCAAAACATCCACCGAATAGACCAATTCAAATGAGCGGTCCGCAAACGGTAGTGTCCCACCAGGATAAATTTGCGGTTCGACCAAAACGTTCTCGCGGCGCTTGACATCGATCGGCGTTAAATTCTTGGTCAGGCCGCTGTCCAAAAACTGCCGGGCAAACCATCCGTCGCCACTGCCAAAGTCAAGCACCTTTGTGTACGGTTGGGATTGGCGGACCATGCCCGACAGTTCCGACCAGACACGTTGCCGGTATGGATTCATGGCGACGTCCCGCTGGTGCCACCGGTTGCAGCCGTGCCTGACGACGCGGCCACAACATCGTGCAGGGTACGCATACGCAATACCTCGAGAAAGAACGAGGCAAGCAACATCTCGCCGCTCAAGGCGAGCATCGTCACGGCGGGGACCACCCAGCGCATGGTCACCCGCGGGTCGAGCCCGCCAAAATTTGATTCAGACCAAATGCCGAGTGCGCCCATGGTCAGCAGGATGCCGCCGACAAACAACAGGCCGCTGACGACCAATCCCGCCTCGAGCGAAACCATCGACATCACCCTCGAAAATCCGCGGCTCTGCGGAAGCCAGCCGCCATCCTGCCCGACAATCTTTGAGAACACGGCAAACAGAATCATCTGAAAACCGAGGATGATAAATGCGCCGGAATAGGCAAGTGTATGAATGTCCAGCCCGACGCCGCCAAGCAAAACAGTATGTCGCGTGATCAGCGCCATTGCGACGCCGCCAACCAGAAATAGCAATACCCCGGGCAGCAAAAACAACCATCGCGGACTGTATAACAGCAGAAACCGCAAATGCCGCCATCCGTCGCGCCAGGTGCGCAAGTGTGGCGGTCGGCCACGACCATCCGGCGACAGCACAACCGGCACTTCGGCGATGCTGATCTTTTGCAACGATGCCTTGACGATCATCTCGCTCGCAAATTCCATTCCCGTGGTGCGCAGATTCAAGCCAAGCATCGCGGCGCGGTTAAAGCCGCGTAAACCGCAATGAAAATCACCAATGGGCGACCGAAAGAATAATTTGCCAATAAAACTCAGCACCGGGTTGCCCAGATAACGATGCAAAAATGGCATCGCGCCCGGCTTGATTTCGCCCTTGAAACGATTCCCGACCACCAACGCGTAACCGGATTGCACCTTGCGGACAATGGGTTCAATCGCGCTCCAATCATACGAATCATCAGAGTCACCCATTACCACCACTTCGCCGCGTGCCGCCTGGATACCCGCCTGCAACGCCGCGCCGTAACCCTTGACCGGTTGATGAATCACCCTGGCACCCAACGATGTTGCAATCTCAACCGAACGATCAGTCGAGCCGTTGTCGGCAATGACCACCTCGCCGGCGAGGCCCATACTGGCGAAACTCGCCTGCGCCTTTTGAATGCATATGCCAAGCGTACGTTCTTCATTCAGGCACGGCATGACCACCGACACCACGATTGCCGGTCCGGCTTGATTGTTTTCAGTTGCAATGGTAGAAGACATTGTTTGGCGACCCTGATCAGCAATAAGACAAACCACCAGCCATCCCTAAACAGCATGGCCGGCGCGATGATGTTGGAGGTTTGCAGAGGTAATGCACTATATTCAACTATATTGGAAAAATCAGATATACCCGCATGCACACCGCTCCGGCAAGACGCCACATATTACTCGTTACCCATTTTTTTCCCGCACACGGCGGCGGCATTGAACGGGTTGCCGGGCAACTGATGCAGGCCCAGGTGGCGGGTCCGTTTCGGCTGACGTGGTTTGCGAGTGATGGCGATGTGCCGCCGCCCGATCGGGTCAATCTGCAGATCGAGCCGGTCTGGTGCTGGAATATTTTCGAGAAACGATTCGGCATACCGCTGCCGATTTGGGCACCCCGGGGTTTCGTCCGACTCTGGAAATGTGTCGGCAGGTGCGATTTGGTGCATGTTCACGACTACCTCTACCTTGGAAACATTGCCGCGTTTTTGTTTGCGCGGCTGCGTCGCAAACCGGTATTGGTGACACAGCATATTGGTGAAATCCCGTTCAACAGCAGTTTGCTGCGCGGGCTGGTCTGGGGCCTGAATCGCTCGCTGGGCAGGTTGATGCTCGGTGGCGCCGATCAGACGGTTTTTGTCAGCAACACGGTGCGCGCGTATTTCTCGCAATTCACCCACTTCAAGAACCCGCCCGCACTGATCGCAAACGGGCTCGATAACACGTTGTTTACGCCGGCCCTCCAGGCGACACGCAATTTATTGCGCGAGCATCTGCATCTGGTCCCGGATCAGCACTTGTTTTTGTTCGTCGGACGATTTGTTGAAAAAAAGGGGCTGCACATTCTGCGCGCGCTTGCGTCGGTATTTCAACAACACCGCTGGGTATTTATCGGACGTGGCCCGCTGGATCCGTCGACATGGGGCCTGCCGAACGTCACCGTCATGCCATTGCTGGCGCAGACTGACATCGTGCCAATTTACCAGGCAGCCGATCTGCTGGTGTTGCCCAGCAAGGGCGAGGGCTTTCCATTGGTTGTGCAGGAGTCGATGGCGTGCGGAACCCCGGCCATGGTCGGGTTGGATACGGCCGGCGCACTACCGTGCCTGACCAATCATGTTTATTCCGCAGACGCGGCCACCGAGGACGCGATATCAAACTGGTCGTCGGCGCTCGGGAATTTTTTGGGCGAAGACGGTAATACCCGGGCAGCAATGCGGCAGCGCGTCGCACAATTGGCTGCCGAACAATGGTCATGGCGCCAATGTGCCGCCGAGTATGAAAAGTGCATCGATACGTTGCAATGATTGAACACGCAGACCCAAGTCAACAAAAACTGACATGACGCCCACCACTCCCGATGCGACGACGCCGTCCGCTCAATCGAGCAACCGGCGTTTCAACACCGACTGGATCGCCGGCGGCGTCATTGTCGCCGTATGTTGTCTCGCGACTTATTTGTTTGGCAAGGACGCCAACTGGGATGCGCTGAACTATCATTTTTATTCACCGCATGCATTGCTGAATATCGAACTGGCCGAAGACTTCATGGGAGCCAGCACCCAACGCTACCTGAAT
>JANOEV010000045.1:0-3385 GCA_031413695.1 Burkholderiales bacterium | reverse complement strand
ATGGCGCGCGAATTTGCGCAAAACGAACTCGCGCCAAACGCCGCACAATGGGAGCGCGATAAATGGATACCCGATGCAACCGTCGCGCAGATGGGTGCACTTGGGTTGCTTGGCATGACGGTACCGGACGAATGGGGTGGTTCATTTTCCGATTACGTCGCGTACTCGCTGGCAATTGAGGAAGTCGCGGCAGCCGATGCGTCAACATCAACGTTAATGAGTGTGCACAATTCGGTCGGCTGTGGGCCGATCTACGCCTGGGGTACCGACGCGCAAAAACAAATGTATCTGCGTGATCTGGCGGCCGGCACCAAGATCGGTTGTTTTTGTTTGACCGAACCACAGGCCGGCTCGGAAGCCAACAATCTCAAAACCCGCGCCGAACACAAGGACGGCAAATGGGTGATCAACGGTGCCAAACAATTCATCACCAATGGCAAACGCGCGTCTGTCGCCATTGTATTTGCCATGACTGACCCCGACCTCGGCAAAAAAGGCATTTCGTGTTTTATCGTGCCAACCAATACGCCCGGTCTTAATGTCGGTCCTACCGAGAATAAACTCGGCATACGCGCCTCCGATACCTGTCCGATCACGTTTCAGGATTGCGCCGTGCCGGAAGACCATATGCTTGGTCCGCGCGGCAAAGGCCTGGCAATTGCGCTGTCGAATCTTGAAGGCGGCCGCATCGGCATTGCCGCACAAGCACTCGGTATCGCCCGCGCCGCGATGGAAGCGGCACTTGCCTACGCCAAAGAGCGCGACCAGTTCGGCAAAAAAATTGTCGAGCATCAGTCGATTGCCAATCTCCTGGCCGATATGCAAACCCGTATCAACGCTGCACGATTGATGATTGTTCACGCGGCCAAAATGCGCGACGCTAATCTGCCGTGCCTGTCTGAGGCGTCACAGGCAAAATTGTTTGCCTCGGAGCTCGCCGAATGGGTCTGTTCCAAGGCGATTCAGATTCACGGCGGCTACGGCTATCTGGAAGACTATCCGGTTGCACGTTATTACCGTGATGCCCGCATCACACAAATCTATGAGGGCACCAGCGAAATTCAACGCATGGTGATCGCACGCGAAATGGCGAAAGACTAAGGATTGATTGTGAATAAACCGCTGACCACCATCACCGCCGGCAGCGTGCTGGCAATGTTGCTGACATGTGTCGGCGCGTTTGCGCAACCTGCTCCACCACCAGGCGAAAGCCGGGACCGTCCCGACCCGGCCTATCAGGTGTTTCCGGATCCGGCACTGGCTGGCTTTGAAAAATTTGTCGACGCCGAACTCAAGAAATGGAATGTGCCGGGCATTGCCATCACCGTCGTCAAAGACGGCAAAGTCATTCTCAAACGCGGCTATGGCTGGCGCGACGTTGACAAGAAACTGCCGATGACGGAAGTCACCGTGCAGCCAATTGCCTCGGTGACCAAATCGTTTACCGTTGCCGCACTGGCGTCGTTGGTGCGCGAGGGCAAGTTGTCTTGGGACAAACCGGTGCGCGACTATTTGCCGGACTTCAAAATGTTTAACGATTACACGACGCTCAATGCAACGCCGCGCGATCTGGTCACCCACCGTACCGGTTTGCCGCGCCACGATGCCTCGTGGTACAACGCGACGGCGTCGCGCGAAGAACTCTACAAACGTATTCAATACCTCGAGCCGTCCGCACCGCTGCGCGCAACCTGGCAGTACAACAACTTTATGTTCATGACCGCCGGCTACATGGGTGGCAGAGTTGCAGGAAGTGATTGGGAAACCCTGGTACGCAACAATATTTTTAAACCCATCGGTATGCTCAATTCGACCTTCACCATTGAGGATATGCAAAACGCCCAGCACGTTGGCAAAGGTTATCAATGGGACGAAAAAGAAGTTGCACGGCCAATTCAATATCGTGGATTGGCCGCAATGGGCCCGACGGGATCTATTAACTCCAATATGGAAGACATGTCGCGTTATTTGCGCATGTTCCTGGCGCGCGGGCAATTTGAAGGCAAGACCATCATCAACGCCGCTGACATCGTCGAAATGACCAATCCACAAATGGTGATGGCGGACGCCCGCCGCTTTGAGGAAATTTCGTCGACCCAATACGGCATGGGGTTTTTCCTGACACATTATCGCGGCGAACGGCTGGTACACCATGGTGGCAATATGCCGGGCGCATCATCTTTATTGTCGTTTTTGCCGCTAAAAAATGTCGGCGTCTTTACCACAGCAAATCTGAGTGGTTCATCGTTGCCGACCATCGTGACTTACGCCATCTACGATCGATTGTTGGCCATGAAGCCCGTTGATTGGAGCGCACGTTTATGGGAGGTGAAGGAGAAAGGCAGGCTTTCGCAGGAAAGCGCCAAGAAACAAAACCTCACACCGCGTAAAAAGGGTACCAAACCGGCGCATGAACTTGCCGCATACAGTGGCAACTATGCCCACCCCGGCTATGGTGTCATTGGTTTTAAGCAATTTAATGACGGATTGGTCGGGACCTATAACGGTCTTTCCTCGCCGTTTCCGCATTTTCATTACGAGGTGTTTGAAGCGCCCGACGACAAGTTGAATGATCTGGCAAAGACCAAGGTGCAATTTGTCACCAATGTTGATGGCGAGGTCTCGGCTGTGTCGATTGTGATGGAGACGTCGGTGAAGCCGATCGAATTTATCCGCCAGCCGGATGCAAACCTGACCAAGCGCGAATTCCTCGTGCCGCTTGCGGGCGAATATGAACTGGGCGCCAACAAGGTCACCATCACATTGCGCAACGACAATGTCTTGACACTGTCGATCCCCGGTCAAGCCGTTCGCGAGCTGGTCGGCCTGCGCGGCATGAAATTTGCCCTCAAGGGGCTGGATGGTTACTCAATTGAATTTATCGCCGACAAAGCGGGCAAAATCAGCCAGGCTGCTTTCTACCAGCCAAACGGAAATTTTGTCGCAACCAGAAAATAACCATGCCGCAAATCAAATCAAAGATTGATCCGCTGTCCGCTGCCTTTCTGGCGAATCAGGCGCATTTGCGCGGTCTGGTCGCCGCGCTGGAGGCGCAAACTGCCACCGCGGCGCAAGGTGGTGGTGAAGCCGCCAACGCCAAACATATGGCGCGCGGCAAATTGCTGCCGCGTGATCGGGTCAAGGCGCTGCTCGATCCGGGGTCACCGTTTTTGGAGCTTTCGCCGCTGGCGGCATGGGGTATGTACGGCAAGGATGGGTTTGATGCGCCCGGTGCGGGTGTCATCACCGGCATTGGCCGTGTCTCTGGCATTGACTGTGTGATTGTCGCCAACGATGCCACTGTCAAGGGCGGCACCTACTATCCGATGACGGTCAAAAAACATCTGCGTGCGCAGGAGGTGGCGATGCAGAATAATTTGCCGTG
>JANOEV010000044.1:0-4080 GCA_031413695.1 Burkholderiales bacterium | reverse complement strand
TGCAGCAATAAAAAATAATAGACTAGTATATTGATATGAATTCTCTCGCTCAGGGTACATCACAGTCCCCTGCTTCTGCAGTTGGCCGTTTCGCAGCTGCCAGCCGTTTCATGCGGTCGAGCAATACCTTGCCAAGTTGGTCAAGCTCGGTGAATCGGTTGTTATCTGCGAACAGGTTGGTGAAGTCACCGGTAAGGGGCCGGTGGAGCGGGCGGTTGTGCGCATTGTCACCCCCGGCACACTGACCGACAGCGCGCTCATGCCGTCTGAGCGTGACGTGCTTGTTGCCGCGATATTTGATGCCGAACATGTTCTTGGACTGGCATCACTGTCACTGGCAAGCGGGCGTTTTTGTGTGCGTGAAATCAGCCGCGCCAATCTGTTGTCAGAATTGGAACGATTGCAACCCGCTGAATTGATTGTGCCGGACGCGCTGGATGGGCTGGTTAATGACCGGCGCATTGCGGTGCGGCGTCTGGCCGACTGGCAATTTGACCTTGGCACGTCGGTCAAGCTGCTGACCAAACAGTTCGGCACGATTGATCTCGCCGGTTTTGGTGTTGATGATATGGGTGCCGCCGTGACGGCCGCGGGGGCATTGCTGCATTACGTACAACAAACGCAGCGTGCGTTTGATCGCGCCAGCCTGCCGCATGTGACCGGATTGACCGTCGAGCGCGACGACGCGTATATCCGCATGGATGCCGGCACGCGCCGTAATCTTGAAATCACCGAGACGATTCGCGGCGAGCCCGCGCCAACATTATTTTCAATTCTGAACAGCACCGCAACAACCATGGGCGCCCGTTTGTTGCGCGACTGGCTGCATCAGCCGCTGCGCGACCGGACCGCAATTTCCGCCCGGCATGCCGCCGGCAATGCCATTGCACCGCATCATGCGCCACTTCACACGTTGCTCAAGGATTGGGCTGACGTCGAACGCATCGTCACGCGCGTTGCGTTACGGTCGGCACGGCCGCGGGATCTGGTGGCATTACGCGCGGCGCTGGCGACCCTGCCGGCATTGTGTAATGTCATCAAGCAAATTGAAAGTCCTTCATTGACGGGCTTTTTGACGGCATTTTCGTTGGAAACGTCGGTCCATGCTTATCTTTCACAGTCAATCGCCGATGAGCCGGCCAATGCGGTGCGCGACGGCGGCGTGATTCGAGGCGGGTTTGATCCTGAATTGGACGAACTGCGCGGTTTGCAATCGAACGCTTCCGCGTTTTTGCTCGACCTCGAGGCACGTGAGCGGGTCCGCACCGGCATTGCCAATTTACGGGTTGAATACAACCGCGTTCACGGCTTTTTTATCGAGATTTCGCAAGGCCAGCTGGACAAGGTACCAGACGACTATCGACGCCGGCAAACGCTCAAGAACGCCGAGCGATTCATCACCCCGGAATTAAAAGCATTTGAAGACAAGGCACTGTCGGCGGGCGAACGATCGCTGCAGCGTGAAAAATTCCTGTTTGATCAGATCCTGACAACGCTGGCCCCGGTGATCGACGCCATGCTCGCCGTTGCGCGCGCTGCGGCTGAAGTGGATGTGCTGTGCGCAAACGCGGTCAACACTTTGCGCTTCAAACTGGTTGCGCCGGCGTTTGTTGACGACGACCGTTTGCACATCAACAATGGCCGGCATCTGGTGGTCGAGAGTCAGGTCGAAAGCTTTATTCCCAACGATTGCGACCTGTCGCGTTCGCGCCAGTTGCTGCTGATCACCGGCCCCAACATGGGCGGTAAATCGACCTACATGCGACAGGTTGCGCAAATTGTTTTGCTTGCGCATACCGGCTTGTATGTACCGGCGGCGCGTGCCGAAATCGGCAGGATTGACGCCATCATGACCCGCATCGGCGCGTCCGATGATCTGGCCGGCGGTCGTTCGACATTCATGGTCGAAATGACCGAGGCCGCGGCGATCCTCAATACCGCCGGCAAAGACAGTCTGGTGTTGGTTGACGAAATCGGCCGCGGCACATCGACCTTCGACGGCTTGTCATTGGCCTATGCGATTGCCAAACATCTTGCCGAAACGTCGCGTGCCTATACGTTGTTTGCCACCCATTATTTTGAATTGACCCGGCTTAACGCCGAGTTGCCCAATCTGGCGAATGTGCACCTTGATGCGGTCGAGTCAAAAGACAAAATCGTTTTTTTGCACAAGCTGGAGCCCGGGCCGGCCAATCAAAGCTACGGTTTGCAGGTGGCACAGCTTGCCGGTGTGCCGCGCAGCGTCTTGAAGACGGCACGAAAACAACTTGGCGAGCTCGAGCAGTCGTCTCTACACCGCAATAATCAGGCAGACCTGTTTTCGCCGTCGATTGCCGCAGGGGAAGCGTCGGTTGAAACACACCCGGTGCTTGATCACCTGCGCGACGCAAAACCCGACGAGCTAAGCCCGCGTGAGGCGTTGGATTTGTTGTATCGATTAAAACGTGAATTGGAAAATGAATAACAAAACCCGTTTGTTTTTTGTCGCTGCAGTCATTTGCCCGTTGTTGCTGGCGGGTTGCGCAACCCGTCCATCCGGCCCGGCCACCCATTCATTCGCCCTGATTGGCGATCTGCAATACGATAAACGCGAGGAACAACTGTTTCCGCAATTACTCGACGCCATCGGCAGGGAACAACTCGCCTTTGTGGTGCATGTCGGCGATTTTAAGGCGGGCTCAAACGCACCGTGCACGGACGCCTTGTTCAGGCTTCGACGTGAAGAGTTCAACCGCTCATTGCACGCGCTGATTTATACGCCGGGTGACAACGAATGGGTCGATTGCCGCCGGCCAACCAACGGTGCGATGCAACCGCTGGAGCGCCTTCAAAAGTTGCGCGATGTTTTTTTCGACGATACCTTTTCGCTGGGCAGGAACCGGATCCGGGTAACGCGCCAGTCCGAATCATTTGCGGGTGATGCCGTGTTGTCCCGATATCGCGAAAACGCCATGTGGATACACGGCGGCATCGTTTATGCGACATTCAACATTCAAGGCAGCAACGACAATGTCGGCTTTGACCCTGTCAACGATAACGAGCAACGCGAGCGCACCCGCGCCAATATCGAATGGCTAAAAATCGCCATGAACCGCGCGCGCCAAAGCGATATTGTCGGACTTGCCATGTTTCAACAGGCCAATCCCGGTTTCGGGGAAAAACCCGGGCAGGTTGCCCGATCTGGATTTGCCGTCTTTTTGCGTGCCTTTGAACAGGAAGCGTCAGTGTTTGGCAAACCCATTCTGTTTGCCCATGGTGACAGCCACCAGCATCGGGTCGACCGGCCGTACATCAGCCCGATCGACAACCGCGCCATTTTAAACATCACGCGCGTGGAAGGCTACGGCACACCGAATGTCAATTGGGTGCGCATCACGGTCGATGCAACCAACCGCCTTGCACCGTTTTTTATCGAATCCGGTAACTTCGTGCCGCCGGTTGGTGGCAACTAGTCATTGGCTGCCGGTGACCGGCCTAGTGGTGGACGCCGTGCGCGCCGTGCGGGTGGCCGTGCGAAATTTCTTCGGCCGTGGCGCTGCGAATTTCAGCGATGGTGCATTTGAATAAAAGTCGTTCACCTGCCAGCGGATGGTTGCCGTCAACCACCACCTGGCCGTCGGCAATATCTGTGACGGTATAAATGACCCAGCGATCATCATCTTCACCGGGTGGGACGCCTTCAAACTGCATTCCCACCTCGAGGTTGGCGGGAAATACCGACGCCGGCTCCATACGGATCAGATTTTCATCGTAGTCACCGAAGGCGTCTTCGGGATCGAGTGAAATCGACAACTCACCACCGACCACTTTGCCGGCCAGGCCGGCCTCAACCTTTGGGAAAATGCCATCGTATCCGCCATGCAGATACGCAAGTGTGCCATTCGATTCAATCGCCTCACCGTCGCTATCGGTAAGGTCATAGGTGAGGGTTACGACGGTGTCTTTTGCGATCAATAACATAGGAAGGAATAATTAATTGAAAAGTGAAAACGGGGGCGGATGATCACGCCGGGGAACGGTATCAAACGCGGTTGAAACACAAAAAATCAGCGCGAATATCAGGGAAGCCGGCGGCGGCGG
>JANOEV010000043.1:0-3544 GCA_031413695.1 Burkholderiales bacterium | reverse complement strand
GTCGCGCGAGGTCACGAACAGCAGCGTCAACATAAACACCAGCACATAGGCGAGCGATTTGAGCCACGATACCTGCGCCGCATAAAGATAAAGCGCCAGCGGCCGCATCGCGTCATTCGAAAACGCCAAGGTCAGCTCGTGTACCCTGGCTGCTTCGGGTGAGATCAAGGCCACCCAGTCGAGCGGCAGCGGAACCAGATAAATCGCCTGATAGACCAACCACACGGCCATCAGCGCCATCAACCAGCGCGCGCGGCGGAATGGCTCGGTCATTTGCACACGGCCCAACAGCCATGCGACGAGCCAAACGGATGCCAACCCAAACACCCCGACCTCGAGAATCGCCCACGCCCATGAACGGTTGCTACCCAACGGGATCGGCAGCCAGCACAACAGCACCACCCATGACCAAAAAAATAGTGGTTCGAGGTTGGTGGTGCGTGAGACAAATTTGCGGCGTGATGTTGGCAAGCGAGGCTAACGGAACAAAGGTTGCGGGCGATAAATCATGGGGTGTTGGCGGTGCGGTTGCCTGCCGCGCTTGTTGACGGCGGCATACACGGCGAACTTGGGCCTATTTTTGCACGCCTTCGCGGGTTACCGATGATTGTGTCGTTTTCAACGATGACCGTTGTTCGACCCGGCAGGCGATGTCATGCGCTTGGACAAATAAAACAGCCGAAAAAATACGGGTGACCTTGCGGCCACCCGTACTTTTGTCAAAACGTATTTCAGGTTTATTGCGTGGGCTTAGCTGCCACTTGCTTTACCACCACCACCTGAGCCAGTGCCACCGGCGCCGGTTGTGCCCGAACCTGCGGCAGGTCCGGTGTTACCCGGCGTATTTCCTTTACCGTCAGCTGCGGCTTTAGCGTCAGCGGCGGCTTTTGCATTAGCTGCTGCTTTTGCGTCAGCTGTGGCTTTTGCGTCAGCTGCGGCTTTTGCGTCAGCTGCAGCTTTTGCGTCAGCTGCGGCTTTGGCATCGGCTGCTGCTTTGGCGTCGGCTGCGGCTTTGGCGTCAGCTGCGGCTTTTGCATCGGCTGCTGCTTTGGCATCGGCTGCAGCTTTTGCGTCGGCTGCAGCTTTTGCGGCTGCGACGGCTGCTTGCAGGGCAGCCGAATTTGCAGCCGCAAGGATCGCCGCCAAGGCTGGATTCTGCATGCTCGCAGCCGCCTGGATTGCCGCTGCTGTTCCCGTCGTGAAGGTGCCGCCGGTCCCGAGCGCCGCTTGACCTGCTGGCACGGTAACCGTTCTTCCACCCAGCGTGAACGCAATCGCACCATCGGTAACCGTGACAACCACGTTATTGCCATTGACCGCCAGGACAACGTCGGTACCACGAATACCAATGGTGGCGCCGCCTGCCCGATAGGCAACAGCTTGCGGTCTCACCTTGCCGATCAAACCGGTGAGGGAGCGCATACCGCCTTGTACCAGCGACAACAACACGTTGCTTTTGGCCGGCTCTTTTGCGTCGTAGACGTAAGCGGTAATCGCAAGCGTCGAGCGTGCACCCAGAGCGGCAATCTGACCGTCGTTAAAACGTAAGACAATCGACGATGCGGCAGCGGTAACGATTGAATCGCCCTGATTAACAGTGTCGCCCTTCTTTAGGACGCGCGCCGGTGCGGCCGGTGTTGCGGCAGTGGCCGTCGCGGTACCGGTCAAGTCAGACACGACTGCAACTTGTGCGGACGCCAGTCCTGCCACCAACATCAGCGCCGCCCCGAACAGAATGAATATTTTCTTAATGGCTTTCATGAGGTCCCCTTCAAAGTTAAAACAGCGTCGCCTATGGTTCAAAGACGGCAAAAAAGTTCAATACCGAATACTACCTGATTACAAAAAAATGCGTTGCAAAAACAATTGCTTAACGAATCGTCTACAACGTCGCTGAAACTGCTGCCGACGTCAATAAATCCTGACACTTTTTGTGCTTCTGCCAGCGGCTATTGCCGCAGGGTAAAACCAACTTGCCGTGTTTTTCGGCTGCGGTCATCACTTCTTCCGGATAGCGCAGCCCCAGACGCATCATGGTGGCTTCGGTTGCCTGCCGCGCCGCTGGCGTGGTGATATCCCAGGTGGCAAAACCCAGATCAACCACCACCATAGACACTTCACGCTCCCATGGTCCAAACCGCATTGCGTTGTCCATCGCCTGAGAAAAACCGACGCTCACGGCGCCGGGCAACATTGACCAGGATTCGGCCAGCGCCAGATTCGCCCAAGCATTGGGCGACATCGGACGCCGCACCAAGGCGTTTTGTGCATCACCCGCCGCCGATTTAATCTGCCCGATGATTTGTGACACATCGAGTTTTTCCATCAGCGCGAGTGAGGTACCATGAATCTGAAAGGCGAGCTCATGGTGCGCGCCATTGGCCGGCGCCAACGCGTTCGCCTGTTTAATCTCATCCAGCCAACGCGCCTGATCACTCAGCTTGATCACCGCGCCACCACGATAAGCATCCAAATACGCCGTGGTAAACGCTTCATCAACATTTGCCGCGGTCGCATCCGCCAACGCAAACCGGATCGACAATATCGACGCGAACAACAAGCCCATCACCGCCACCACGACCGTGACGGCGTTCACGCGTAACGATGCCGATGTCGACCTGTTTGGCATCAGGCCGCTTCCTTTTTACCGGGTTTACCTTTAGGGCCGTAACCGTAGGCGTAATAACCCTTGTAGCCGCGATAACGGCCGTAGCCGGAGTATTCGCCGTAGTATTTCTCGGCGCGCTCCAGATCAAGCTGGTTTAACACCACACCAAGGATCGGCGCGTTGGCCATGGCCAGACGGCGCAAACCGCCGCGCGCCAGTGGGTACGGCGTGGAACCGGCCTTGACCACATACAGCACGGTATCGACCATTTGTGACAGCACAATGGCGTCACTCACCAACTGCACCGGCGGCGAATCGATGAGAATAATGTCGAATGCTTCCTTGAGCTTTTCAACCACCTCATGGAACTTGGCTGACGACAACATTTCGAGAGGGTTCGGCGGCACAAAACCGGCGGTGAGAATATGAAATCCACCCTGCTCGTGTTTGACAATACACTCCGATACCGGCGCGACACCCGAGACCAAATGTGACAAACCCTTGTGATCCTTGTCGATACCGATCACGCGGCCGATTTTGGGGCGGCGCATATCGGCGTCGATCAGCAACACCCGTTTAACCTGCGCCAACGCACAGGCGAGGTTAAACGACACGGTGGTCTTGCCCTCTTCCGGCACCGACGAGGTAATCAGAATCATTTTCTTTTCAACATCCAGCGTACCCATCAACACACTGGTGCGAATGGTGCGGATGGATTCAGAAAATAGTGACTGGCTGTCGGTGAGGAAGGCCATCTCGGTCTTCATCGACTTCTTGCCCGTGCTGTCCATTTTTTGCAGGTAACCCAGCATCGGCACACCAAGACGCCCTTCGACTTCACCGGCGGTATTGACGGTGTTGTTGATGCGGTCAAGCAACAACGACAACATCATGCCGATGATCAGCGCGACCGCCGCCGCAATCGAGACAATCTGC